>JBEBHM010001283.1:0-1643 GCA_040080875.1 Pirellula sp. | reverse complement strand
CTTTGAGCAAAGTGTAGGTGCGGACTCGGGCGCGGAATTCGGAATGCGATTGCACTGGCCACACCTCATGAGTCATTCTCATTCGGCGCAGCAATGCAGCATCGCGAACGACCAATAAACCACCCGCGAGCGCCGTAGCGGTCTTAATCGGCCCAAAGCTGAACATCACAACATCGGCGACAGAATGGCCCGTATATCGAAGTCCGTCGAAAGCCTGAGCATGGACGGTCCGTTTGCAGAGACACGTGAGGTACTGGGCGGCTATTACCTGATTCTCGCCAGGAACCAGGATGAGGCATTGAGCATTGCCGCTCGGCACTCCGGTGCGCGAGTAGGCTCGGTTGAGGTCCGCCCATTGTTGGATGTCTTCAGTTTGCGATATGGCCCAGAATTTTGTGAGCCCGATGTCGAAATGCCCGTAGGCCAATCGACAACTTGATGTTAGTTGCAATACCGTTCCGCTAAAAGGATTCATGCATCGTTGAACGGTGTTGCTGTTAGACGACAATCCACGCAGACCGGGGCTAAGTCACTGAGACAGGTCCGATAAATCGAGCTTGGCGCTGACTAGAAAAGCGGGCGAAAGAAACTGCGGGGCGATCGCGATCTCGATTTTCCGATATGACTTGCCGTCGCTTTTGAACAGGACATGAATTCGTGACGAAGGAACGTCGACAACACAATACTCTTGGACACCCGCTTCGGCATAGATATCGGCCTTCTCCTGCAAGTCCCCCGAGAGGCTGCTGTCCGATACTTCGATCAACAACCAAAGCAAGCTACGTAAGAGCCGTCCCCCTCGCACCATGTTGGCTACGGGTAGTAATCTGCTTTGCCAGGAAGAAGGAAGTTGTGCGCGCGGCTGGCCCATTCCTCGATCGCTTCGGCAGGTATGACCGAAACATGTCCATCCAAGAACAAGTAGTTGGCTGTCCTACCTGCATGGCGATCAATAGCTATGAATTCTCGGATGCGAGATAGTGTTGTGCCGTCACTTGCATTCTGTTGGCTGAACCAGGCCCGAGGAGTGAATTGTTCGGGCGGGCCTCCCGCATGTTCCATGCACTCGATCGTTGCCGATGTAGCAATGATGGCATCGTTGTCGCGAGGCAAGATATTCGAAAGATATCCAAGTTTCTGCCAAGCGGTCGGGCAATAGCTTATAGGCCGCAAGACCTCACGCTTCGAGTCATGTGGAGAATGATAGCCGTGATGATACTGGCGAAGATTGCTTGCGCATTGCGTGCGGCGTGCAGAATCACGTGCCGCGTGGACCGCAGGAAGTGCTAATGCAATGCAAATCAAGATGATCGTTAGCACGACCAGCAGTTCGATGAGTGTCACACCTTTGCGATGCTCTATACATTGCAGGATGGCACCCGCTTTCGCCCTGACAGATTTGTTCGTTGCCACAGATGAAGAAAACAATTCGGTGGAACTCAAATTGCTTCGGTAAGGCCTCTTTTTAGTAGAACGTTTCAAAATACGCGTACCACCGAAGTGACTTCATCACATCTTCAATTATGCTTCGTTGGAAAAACGCCAATTCCTAGTGCTCTGTCCAGATTAAAATTTGGGGTTGGACGTAGTGGATCTTGTTAAAGATCCCTGAACCACAGGACCTTTAACAAGGTCCACTACCC
>JBEBHM010000521.1:0-6409 GCA_040080875.1 Pirellula sp. | reverse complement strand
TCCCATTCCTTTTCCCCCGCCACTACCCATATCGGAACTTCCCATGCCCATCCCCATGCCCATGTCTCCGCCCATGCTCGCAGGATTTATATACCCAAGTTCCGTAAGACGTTTATTGAATTCTGGGTTCATGATTCGGTGTTTGTCATTGATTTCCCACTTTACCACTACAGGCAACCGTACACCTAAGTCTCGACAGGAGTATTCTGCGACGGCTTCTTTAACGGGAGGTGCAATGGATCCTTTTTCTAGAAACTCGACCATTTTACGCAGCACATGGGCTTGGCCTTCCACGTCTCGGTTTTCTTCGCCATTGAGATAATGCCACCCTGTAATCTCTACAATCCATCCTTGTCCAGTCGGAGGGGCAGGCTCACCTTCTGGGACCGACTCGGTACTCTTGAGCAGTTGCAATCGCGTTGCACACTGCTCTACATATTTTTGAGCGAGCATCGGAGAAAACCAAACCGAAATATCCTTTTCAAATTTCTGCTCGACACGCTTGATGTGGAAATCCTCTCTCTTGTTGTATGGCAATTCCACAGGAGTCTTTTCCAGCAAAGCGGGATCGCGATTCAAGCTGGATTCAATTACCTTGCACAATTCCAATGTCATCGCGCGTCTCTTCGCGCCGGAACTTACTTCCTCTCCGACCCGCTGAAACAAATCGATCTTGCCACGACGCGCGGAGTCTTCGTTCTTTTCCTTGTCGGATTCGCTCGCAACGCGTGTAACCGACTCTTCTGCTTTGCTCCATTTCTTTTCGTCGACAACCCGCAGCAGTGAACCCATCGTCGCATGATTGGTCACCATTCCCACCAGCAATAGCGATAGTGCTCCGATCGTCCAAGGCTTCTTCATCCGCACCACGCGATCGATAACGATTTCGCGAGGGAGCAGATTTGTTCGCATCGGCCCCTTCTTCAACAATTGAAGACAGATTCCATAGACAACCCCGAACGCAACGGAATTCTCCTTGAATGCCTGCGAACCTGTTACTTCTGTTCCCTCCAACTTCGGGAACTTGTCCATGATGTCAACGTCGATCCCCAGGTTCTTGTTCAAGAACTGCTGGAGACCCGGCAATTTTGCAGTATTGCCCAGCAATACCATCGATTCCAACTCGCTCTTTTTATTCAACGTTTTGAAAAAGTTGAGGGACCGCTGAATTTCAGTCACCATATCGTTGAAGATCGGCCGCATCGCTTGAAAAACGAGCTTCGGATCATCCGCTTGCATCGCATTTCGTTTTAGATGTTCTGCCTTGGCGAACGTCAGTTTCAAATCCTTGGTCAACTGGCGAGTAAAGTGGTTGCCTCCAATCGGAATACTTCTTTGCCAAACACGAAAACCGTTGGTTACGATCAAGTCGCTGGCGTCGGTTCCAATGGACATAACCACGATCGACTTTTGCGGACTCTCTGGATCGAAAGGCTCGTTCGCCATCCGTTCCGCGTATTTATCATGAGCGATCATGTTGTAGATGCTCATCGGGGCAAGCTGCACGAGGTCTAAATCCATCGCCTTTTCGCGATACGGTTTTAACGATCGGAATACGGCATCGCGTTTCATCGCAAAGAGGCCGACTTCGCTCTCTAACGCATACCCGTCCTCGATTTGGGCCCCTTCCATTTGTTGGAAATCCCAGATGACGTCGTTTAGATCAAACGGAATCTGTTGTTTGGCTTCATACTTGACAATGTCACCAATTTTTTTGACTTCGACAGGCGGTGGTTTAAAGAATTTCGCCAAGCCGCTTTGCCCCGGGACACTAACCCCGACCCTTGCTCCACGCAAATCGTTTCGGGACATGAATTGTTGCATTGCGTCCGCAATCAACGCTTCTGGTTCTGCCTCAGGCTGGCTTAGGATTTTGGGATACTCGACGAAATCGAACATATCCGCAACGACATTGTCCCCTTCGAGGTGACACCTCAGTCCCTTTAGGGCGCTTTGTCCAATTTCCAAGCCCCAAACATGCTGAATCTTTTTCGCCATCGTGCGAAGCCTCCTCGCCCACGAATTCTCTCGCGAGAAAACGGACAAGCGGAATCAAGTGAATGTGTCGTGATGAGATGAGTAGCGCGTCGTCCCGATGCTCGGTTCCGGCGCTTACCCTTAATGTTATCGAGATGGACCGGCGAATGTCAAAAGTTTCGTGGAAACTCACAAAAAATTTCCAAATTCTTGCGTCGAACCATGTTTCGTTGACTTTCCTTGCGGGGTTGCGACAGTTTCCACCCTGTTTTTTTGGTCCAATGTGCAGACTCCACTTGGCTCGGACAACTCGAAATAGCCAAAATAGGAATAGCCAGCCGTCCGGCCTACGATCGGCATGCCCGTGCCGCGGCAATACTATAACTTGGGGTTGTCGGAATCGGAGAATCGGACTACGCAGGTCCATTTCTCCGAAAACGACGTCGGACTTGATCAACTTCAACGGCACTTTACCAAATCGATGCAGCACTTGCTGCCAGAAAGCACTATGACGATGCCACCTTTCGCCAAAAGATTCCTAAGAGTCAATTGCCGGTGTCGCGTCACAGAACCGAAAACGCTCGTCCTGGCAACGGTCCTTTCGGGTTGCTTGCTCTTCGCACATTCAGCGATTGGACAGAACTCGGTCTATTCAGATGAATTGGAGTTGCGGATCTCCCGACTCATTCTTCGATTGGGCGACGCTAACTATTCCACTCGCTTGAGTTCACAAGCGGAACTGGAACGCATCGGAGTTATTGCCCTCGACCAGTTGCATTCGGCCAGCTTTCATCCGGACCCTCAAATCGCCTCGAGTGCACGATATATTGTGCAGAGCAACCAGTTCACGTGGGCGTGGGACACCGATCCTGTTGCCGTTCGTCAAATCCTTGTAAACTACGGTACGGCTCCACATTCAGAAAAGTCCTCGTACATCGATCAATTGCAACGTCTTGAACACGAACAAGGATTGCCGGCACTCTGCAGACTCGTGCGATACGAAACCCAAAGTAGTCTAGCGAAACGGGCGGCGATGCTGTTGCTGCGTGGCAAACCGCTAATCGATCAAAGTCTTGAAGCTCGCAAGCATCTGCTTCACGAAGGTCTCATCGGTGGTCAGAGCCAAGCCAGTAAATGGATACTAAAGTACGCTTCCCAGGAAGATGAGTTTGATCTGCTTTGGTGGCAACAAGTTCTCGCAAGTGAAAAGAGCCTACTCGAACGAAGGTCTGGCGAAACCAATCTGGAACTTGTCGCCGATTTGAACCGATGGATTATTGAACAAGTGGTCGCAAGATCTGATCTGCGCCCCAAAGCCCTCGAGATTGCAAGAGCTCTCTTGGTCTTAGGCAAGACCGTCAAGGCGCTCGATTCCGCGATGGGCCAAGACTCGGCTCGAGCCGAAGAGTTTGCACAGTGGGCTCTCAAGCACAACCTTCCAGAAATTGTCCAAGAGCAACACGGAAAACTGAGCTATACGACGGCCTCGCGAAACTTCATCTTTGGATACTACCTTGCCGAAAGCTTCCTTCTAGAAAATAAAATCGATCTCGCCAAAAAAATTGCCGCATTGACGCTTATCCAAACTCCTTGTGACGAACAGGGAAACGTGCGGTCGCCAGTCGATACCGAAAAACGCGACCCGCTCCGCATGACGTTGGATGCCGAGTTTACTAGGAACGCAAACCGTGACCTCAGTCGCCGCTCCGTTCTAGCCGACAAACTTAAAGAGCGAGGACATTTTGATTGGGCCGAAGCCGAGTACCGATTTGCTCTTTACAACCAACCAAAACCAATTGAGAAAATTGGCAACCCTCAAGAAAAACCCGATGCTCCCAAGCTTTCAAAGCCTCCGCAATTCGACCCAAACCAGATTATTGAAAAGCAGGCCGTCGCCCAAGTCGATTTAACTCTCGACTCCAACTTGTACGTGATGCTGCATCTTTCCGAAATGCTCCACTCTCAAGAACGGCACAAGGATGCGGCCGAAGTTCTCGAACCATTCGTCCTACGATTCGAAAAAGAGCCTATGTTTCGACGTCAACTGATGGATGCTGATTCTATTTCGGAACAAATACTTACAAGCTACTATCTCTATCGCGGTGACGATGCGAGAAAAACTGGCGATTCCGAAAGCGCCAAAGCTCACTATTGGAATTCGATTAGCCAAAGCGCGGAAAACGTCGATGCGTTGATTGGCCTTTACAAACTTACATTGCCAGACCAAGACCAATCCAGCCGCCGAAATAAACTCAAGGAAATCGTTCAGGACCTGCGAACCAAGATCCGAAACGAAGAGGACAACCTTCGAATGTCCAACGGCAGCGAACATGCTTTTTTTGTGCGCAAGCTTTCCAACGAATGCAACACGCTCGCATGGCTACTAGCGAACACCGAAGGAAGCCAAGAGGAAGCTCTCTTCCTGAGCCGAAAAGCTTGTGCGCTTTATCCTGAAAGCGCCGAGTACTACGACACGCTGGCTCATTGCTACGCCGCCATGGGAGACTTTCAAAACGCTGTGCAACAACAACGACGAGCGCTAGAAATCAAGCCACATCATCCTGAACTTCGCAAGGCGCTGGCCAGATTCGAATTCCTCAAAACAAAATCCCCTGGGAAGTAGCTCGACAAAGTTGCCATTCGGAATTGCCAAATAGATTGGATTGTCTCCACGATCCGACTCACTCTATCGAGTTGGCCTGTTCGATCATGCTGTCCGGTTCTAACGCGGTGGCCAGTTCTATGGTGCTTGACTGCCCCTCTCGCGTCGCGCTTTTTGCCATTCGAAAATCACCGGCAACAAGCTAACGCCAATAATTCCAAGCGACACAAAAAGAAAATTCTCTTTGACCCATTCGAAACTCGCGAACCAATAGCCTGCTACTAGGAACACCGTCACCCATGCGGTTCCGCCCAAAATATTGTAAAACCAAAATCGTCCGAAATGCATCTTGCCAATCCCCGCCACAAACGGTGCAAACGTGCGAATGATGGGGACGAATCGAGCAATGATAATTGTCTTGGCCCCGTACTTATCGTAGAACTTTTGTGCCCTGACCAAGTGCTCTTTGTTTAGGAACCGCGACGTGTCGCTTCGAAAAATTCGAGGCCCCACTTTCGCACCGATCCAGTAGTTGACTGCGTCCCCCACCACGGCAGCCACAATCAACAAGGGGATCATGATGAACAAGCTCAGCGCAGAATTGTCGCTCGCACACAGGGCACCCACTGCGAATAGCAATGAATCCCCAGGCAGAAATGGTGTCACGACCAATCCTGTCTCACAAAAAATGACGATGAACAGGACTAAATAAAACCATTCGGGGCCGACCGCCACCACGAGCTCATTCAAATGGCGATCTACGTGCAAGATCCATTCTAGGATTGTCTTTAGCTCCATGTTCGTTCTGTCATCGTTCTGCTAACGTCGAGTTTTTTTGTACAATTCAAATTATGCCACTCGGGAATCTAGCCTGCCGAAAGCTACACGAATTGGCACGACCTGCAATCTGATACACATCCGATTCTTTTCAATCACTAAAAACGAATAATCGACAAAATCGTCAGACTCGCCCCGCAATCTGATTCCACTCCACGCCAGGGCAAAACTCCTCGGCTCCATAGCCGAGGCGAGTGAGCAGCGGTTTGTGTGGCAGCCGCTGGATGAAGAGACTGAGCAACCGCTCGTTGCTGCTCGATGACAAGTCACCTGAGTGACGACGACGAGGTTCGTTGAGCACGATGCAACCAACGGTCAGTTCCATGGAATTGGCTGCCGCCAACGCCGTGAGGACTTGATTCACTACGCCCAATCGATTTTCCGTTACCAAAACTATTGGCTTGCCGAGCATTCTTGCAAGGTCGGCATTGGTCCAATCAAAAGTGATGGGTGACATCAATCCGCCAGCCCCTTCGACTAAGAGCCAATCGCATTTTCCATTCCAGTCCTTTGCACCCTGAAGGATTGCTTCGATGTCTACGAGCCTTCCCTCAAGCTCAGCTGCAATCGGAGGTGCGACGGGAGCCGCATAACTCTGCGGACCGACTTGCTCTATGGAGCCCATACCGCCACTGGCTCGCCAAAGTTGAAATGCATCCGATTCATCAATCCCACCGGCGCCGCTGGCGATCGGTTTATATGCCGCCGGTGCGATGCCCGACCGAACAAGCTGTCGTAAGATGTTGCACGCGACATAGGTTTTTCCCACTTCGGTGTCCGTGCCCAAAACCAACAAGCCTGGCATGTCGAGCTTGATCGCATCCAACGGTCGTTGAAGTGCTTGTTGCGATCTGCTCACGTTCACACGACTCATATGAAGAAAGCGGCCAAGCACGCTGTCATATAACACGCCAGCAATCCACCGATCATCGCCCTCAACCCAAGCTTCACCAAAGAGGACCGACGGTCCGGTGCCAACGGCCCAAGCCCGCC
>JBEBHM010001282.1:0-1648 GCA_040080875.1 Pirellula sp. | reverse complement strand
GAGCAGTCGCCGGTGGACTGGCGGCATTGCTCTTGGCAACGAAAACGGGGCGCAAAATCTCCGGCAAGCTTCTCGCGGTGGGATCGGTCGCAGCGGTCGGCACGCTTGCTTACACGGCCTACCAAAAATGGGCTCAATCGCAAGGTAAAACAACCGACGAGAATTCCGATGCACCGCTCGCTACTTTGACCGGCGTTTCCGCCGACAAACGGAGTCAGCTTATATTGCGTGCCATGCTCGCTGCTGCGCGTGCCGATGGAGTCATCGACGCTGATGAACAGAGATCACTCGAGCAGCAGCTTCAGCGCATGGACGGGGCAGAGGATGCCAAGGAGTGGCTTCGGGCTGAAATGCTCACACCTCACGATGTCGATAGCATTGCGAAACAAGTAGATTCAACGGCTGCAGCCGCTGAGGTATACCTTGTCTCCAAACTTATCATCGACGAAGCGAGCCCGGTGGAACGCGCTTATCTGCAACAACTGGAGCACAAGCTAAAACTGGACCCTGGCTTGGTAGAACAAATCATGGCTCAAGTTCGAACCGCAACTGCTTGATGCATGGATTGATGCATGGACCAACGATCAATGCTTGGTAGGTTTTGTACCAGTGAGCGGAGTCGAGCGAATCTAGGTTGTCTGTTGGCTAGCGTTGCGTTTTTGGTATTAGCATACGATCGCGTGCACTGCCAAGAAGACTCATCTCCTCACCCGTGGATGTCAGACGCACCAGGTGAGTTCGTTCGACTGATTGACAAGGGAAACGTGAGCATCCAAGTCGATGACGAATTGGTTCGCAAGTCGGGCAAGTCGGCCATTACCATCTTTCGCTTTGCGCTCGATTTCGATTACAAGTTTCGCTCGCAATGGGTCGAATCGGGAGCTCGTTCGGGGGTGTGGAAGGCAAAAATCACCTCTTGGATCGATCAGCCCAAGGTCCGGCCGGAACACACGATTTGCATTCCATCCAAGTTCAATCCTAAGAGTCCTTGGCAGTCGGCATTGATGAAGCATGAGTTTGATCATGTGGCGATCAGTACGGACCCACGCCTCATCAAGATTATTCAGAAAGTGCTTGAGCGCCGAAAGACCTGGGTGGAAGAGTTCGAACAAGCCACCATGCCTCGCGAATCGGAGATTCGCCAACGCATCGAAGTCGAAGTGGGGCGAACGGTAAAAATTTGCGAGACGATGATCCAAGCTCAGTACGACGAGCTCGACAAAAAATCCACCGATGGAATGTCCAGCATAGAGAATCGACAAGAATTTTTCTTGGGGATGTTTTCTGTTCAGGGGCTTGAGCGATGCAAATTTGCATTTCTCGCTGACATGCGAGCATTTGTTTCTGATAGACTCTCCAACGACTCGACGGCCAAAGAAGTCGAGGAACACTACTTGTACTTGTCGCGATGAATGATATCGGATGTGCAGGCTGGAAAAATGGCTTAGTGGCAAAAGTCCGAGCCAAGCGACTACAAGCGACGTTTTTGTTACAATGGAAAGTGCCGATAAGCTATCGGTTTCAATTTGGAACAACGCGCACCACCAACTGAAATGTCCTCCATCCATCAAATCATTGACGCTTTGCGGCATTCACCACAGTTGCCGCAAGCGCTAGAAATCTTGCGAACCGGCTACGAAGCGGAACG
>JBEBHM010001281.1:0-1650 GCA_040080875.1 Pirellula sp. | reverse complement strand
CCGCTGAGTGATTTCCACAACTAAGTCAGTGCGAGTGGCTCCCTTGGTGGTGCGACGGACTGCCGGTCGCACGGAGTGAACTTCGACAGTGGGTTGTCCATCCTCGTTGCGATAAACCGTTGGAGGCGCACTTGCGTCATCAATGACCAGTCCAAACAACTCGGCGTAGGCACGCCCATAACTGTCGCCCTCATGAAGCCAATTCCAAAATTTCTCTTTCCAATGCCCGAGCGATCGCCAGACCTCGAAACGATCGCTCTCCAAATTCCAATCTGAGGCTGGATTCTTCAATATTTCACGAAAACGCTGTTTCATAGTGCCTTTTACGGTCTTCATTCGTTCGGAACGATCCAAACTGCTCAACATCGAACGATCACGAGAATCTTTGTCCAGCATCAAGTCATCGCCGCTTGGCCAGGTAAGCGCTTCTTCGCTCATGCTACTAATATTTCGTGGGTGAATTCCCCACTCGCGAAAACTCTGGATAAAGACAATTCGGTAACCGCCTTCGTCTTCGGGCGAGTAATCCAAGTCTGCAGAAACAATCCCGCGAAGAAAGTCGCCAAACGATATGTTAACGGGTGGGCAATAATCGATTGCCCGGATGCACATTTGCAAAACTCTCTCGGCGCACTCAGCTGCCGCTGTCGATAAACGATTGGCCAAATCCGGGTGAATGTCCCCATCCGGTAGCTTGCCCGTTCCATTTGTTGCGATCCGAAAAAGATCGGCGGTTCGAGAACGGTAAATCAACAAGAAGGCTCGAAACACGGCCGCCACCAAAACCGATCCGCGATCGTGTGGTTCAAGCGTCCTGTCGAGAATGTGCGTGTCCGGTCTCCTTGGATGCCACGAGCCGTCGTCATCCGTATGCCCCAACGCATCTCGAAGAGCGTTTCCTCTACCTGTCGCTTTGCCAAACTGTTGTGCCAACTGGCTTAACAAGTTCTCTGTTTCCAAATCGCCCCGCGTTCGTTGTATTTGATGCTTAAGGACGTTAGGAAACGAAAAATGCTGAAACAGCGCAACGATATCTGCGAACGCTTCATGAAATGCATGGACGTCAGAATTCGTAGGTTCATTGAATCGAGGATGAACCCCATCCAGTAATGCGTGTGTCACCTCGTGGGCAACAATGTCATGCGACAAGCAGGTGAAAACGATGGTTCCCAGAGTATTGTTCCTATCCTTTCGCGTTACCGGAAAATATCCAAACAGAATCGCCTTCTTTGCAGGACTGTAATACGCATTTCGGTCACGAAGTGCGTGCGGATAAATACGCAATCGTCGCACGAACTGCCTTACATGCGAACCGTTGATTTTCTCCTCTCGATCGGCCCAAAAAGCAACACGGCCGAGAGCTCGCTCGAAGTTTTGAATGGTAATCATCGCAATCGCGTAGACCATTTGTTGATGGAACTGCGGATCGGACTCCGAAGGTGCAAGTCCATCTTGGGCGAGCAAGTGAGTTTCGTTCAAATCGACTGGTTTGTAGTACGCATCGCTTGCGGGGTCGTAGTCGACGACTTCGACGTATTCCCCAACTGGACCAGCCCCGACCTCCTCCCATCGGATACGAAGCAACAAATGGTTGATTGCGACGGTATCAAGTTGAGTCGCCAAACTTGGATCGAATGCGTATACTCGAAG
>JBEBHM010000520.1:0-6422 GCA_040080875.1 Pirellula sp. | reverse complement strand
ACGTTGCACCCTTGACTTGGATCGACCGCAGGCATCGCATTAGGAGCCACAATACTGATCCGCATGCGCCTAGAACTTTCCAACAAAGGGATAGGGCAAGAGGCGCTTTCGCACTTCAGAACTGTGCTTCCACCGTCGCCACCGAAGTATCAAGCTGGCAGCCGATTTTTGAAGCCATGGAACGCGAGATAATGTTTGAATCAACTGCTGGCTGCGAGACCCTTCTTCGAATTGAAACACCCCCGTTTCATCGCTTGAGTTGTCTAACGAGTCAGGTTGCTCGGCGTTGGCCCAAGTCTGCGTATAAATCCACTGCTGAGGTGTCTTGGGGGATACCACGCCGGCGGCAGTTGCGACCGCAAACGTGAACCAAATCTGATCGCTCAACTGCCCCAATGAAATGAACCTCTGTTGGGACGAAAAATAGTCATAGACATTCCAAATCCCGCGAGGCAAATCGATCGGGATCTCGCAAAGCCACACTCGATCCACCGTAAAATCGGAAGCGGCATAGAAATCCGCAAAGAGCGTTGGAGACACGCTGTAGAACCCATGTTCGACGCAATTCGAAGAAGGTGTCAAGTGAATTACGCGACCTCCTTCACGAACCATTCGCACGCAGTGACGCAAGCCCGCTGCGATGTCAAACACATGTTCCAACGTTCCGCTATCAAGTACCACATGGAACCTTTTGCAGAGCAACGCCGGTGTCTCGGATTCATTTAGGTCAAAGATGACTTCGGAAGACTCGTAATTGGAGTAGTCCAAACGGACAATCTCATCAAACCCCAAACTGCGGAGCAACCAATCATCGGAAACGTATCCTCTTTCGGCGAGCGTGCGTTCACGGTGAAGTTCCACTGGAATTGGTCGTAACCGAACACCGTGTTGCAAGGCTAACGAAAGGGTCTCCGCCTCAGTTACATAAACATGTTGTCGTCCTAGTGTGACGACCGACCCGAAAAATGGCTTCTTTGCCGCTTCGGTCATCAACAGATGCACCGCTGCTCTTGCCAATCCCATATCGCTCTTTCTAATAAGTGCTCCAACCGCTGGGAACTTATGGTCGAACTGCTTGACATGATCCCAACCGATCGGGTCCATAGCTTAACATAAACGGACTTGTTTCTCGCTAACCTCCAGGTGAATCCCATGACGAATCTTGAACGATTAAAACTCCCTGTTCCGTTAACACGACGAGACTTGATGACCGCCACAACTCGGTTGGGTGCGTTATCGCTTGTTGTGCCTTTTGCCAATCCAGCGCATGGGCAATCACAGTATTCGACCCTCAATCGATACCCTCGAATGCTCCACGACTGGTATGTTGCACAAGTCCAAAAGATGGAGGATCAACACAAGAAAACCATCAACGCTTTGAATTCCAAAGCAGATGCCGAACGGTACGTCGCGACAGCACGTGAGAAGATACGCAAGTGTTTTGGTCCAGAACCAGAACGAACACCGCTGCGGCCACGAGTCACGGGCGTGGTCGAACGCGAGACTTATCGTATCGAAAAACTTATCTTTGAAAGCCGCCCCAATTTTTTTGTGACGGCCAATGTTTATGTCCCTACGAATGCTCCTGGGCCATTTCCTGCAGTGGTGGGAACTTGTGGCCATTCGAACAATGGAAAGGCAGCGGAAGCGTACCAGTCCTTTGCGCAGGGGCTTGTGAAGTTGGGATATGTCTGCCTGATCTATGACCCGATTGGGCAAGGGGAACGACTGCAGTACTCGGTGGACAGAACAACTTCCAAAATTGGTGTCGGTGTCCTTGAGCATCTGCACGCTGGAAATCAACAATTTCTTGTCGGTGATTTTTTGGGAGCTTGGCATGCCTGGGATGGTATTCGTGCCTTGGACTATTTGATGACGCGCAGCGAAGTCGATGCAACTCGAATCGGCGTCACGGGCAACTCGGGTGGCGGAACGCTGACCACTTGGTTGTGTGGCCTGGAGCAACGCTGGGCGATGGCAGCCCCCGCATGCTTTGTCACTTCGTTTCGACGCAACCTGGAGAACGAGTTGCCTGCAGATACCGAGCAGTGCCCTCCACTCGCGTTGGCGCTTGGTTTGGATCACGGCGATTTCCTGGCGGCGATGGCGCCTAAGCCAATCATCATACTGGCCAAGGAGCGAGACTATTTTGATGTGCGAGGTTCCGAAGAAACGTACCAACGCCTCAAGAAACTCTATTCGCTTTTGGGAGCACCAGACAACATAGCGTTGTTCGTCGGTCCAACGGAACATGGCTATTCTCAAGAAAATCGCGAAGCAATGTACAGTTGGTTCCATCTTTCCGCAGGAATAAAAGCAAGCTCATCGCTGCTTCAGGAAAAACTGAATGGTCAACTCAGTTCCAGCGCCGTTATCCCTAGCGTTCGCGAGCCGAAACTCACGATAGAAACCGACGAGACGCTTCGATGTACCGTCAGCGGACAAGTCTCTGAGAATCCAAATGTGAGCACGGTCTTTGCATCTACGCGAGGCAAGTCGCGGCAGTTGTCCAGCGAACGACAACCACTTCGTCATGAGGGGCTTGCCCAAGCGATTCGCCGAGGTCTGCAACTTGCAACAATTCCAACCGAAGCACCGGACTATCGCATTTGGCAGCACTTGGGATCGCGAGGCTATGCGAGTCGTTCCGGCGTTGCGTACGCGGTCGCTACCGAACCTGGAATCGAAGCCATTGTGTACCAACTACTTTCCGAACGCCGCATGTCTCGGCCAGCCAAAAGCGACCGAACGGCAGCTCTGTATTTGCCGGATTTTTCAAGCGACGAGGAATTGAGATCCGAGAAAATGCTTCGGGATATGAGCACGGACAAGTCTCTGGACGTATTCACGTGCGATGCTCGAGGCGTTGGTGAGTCCCAACCCGACACGTGTGGCCCCAATTCGTTTCGCAAGCCCTATGGCAGCGAGTATTTCTATTCTATCCATGGACTCATGCTAGGTCGAAGCTTGCTTGGACAGAGGACATGGGATGTGCTCCGCGTTCTACAATGGATCGAGACGCTCGGTTACTCAGCTGTGCATTTGGCGGGCTTAGGTCGAGGCGCATTGGTCGCGACGATGGTTGCCACGTTGTCGCCAATCGTCAAAAAGGTCGTACTCAAGAAATCCATCGAGTCTTGGAGCGCAATAGCAGAAACGGAATACTACGAGCTATCTTTATCGAGTATTCCGCTCAACGTGCTTTCCGAATTCGATTTACCCGATTGTTATCGTGAGCTTGAGTCCAAAGGCCTGCAACGCATCGAGTAGCGCATCTACTCCGGATTGACTTCCACGATGGGCTCGTATTCGCCATCCGTTCGTGAAAACCTACCTGCGTAGAATTCGGTGTTAAGGTGCAAACCCATCACGGTACGGCGTGCACAAGGGTTTAGAGAGCGATAGAACACCCATTGATCTCGTTGAATTTGGACGCGGAAAGCTTCTGCAACGTGCCGAGGCTGAATCGTCAAGTCCTCGGCGATCGTCAATTGGCGCCACGTATAGGCCTGCGAGTTTTTATTTCCGCGCAGAGACAGGATCAAGGGTGCATACAAATTCTTGGCGAGGGCCTCACACTTGAGATGCAATAACGATTCTTTCGCACCAAGTATTCCATGGCTCGGAGCCCTTCTCCATTCTGGCATCGCCACGGGGAGAACGAGCGCGACAGGACGTTCCATTTCGCCCACCTGAAACAATTTGCCCTCGGTCGATTTCTGCTCGGGTCGGAATTGGATGTCGTCGGCGCATGTCCAAGTGGATTGCATCGTCCAAAGATCGCTTTCTTGAGCGATGAGCGCATCGGCGAAAAACACAAGTCCCTCCTCACGCATCAGCATGACTTGCCGCTGGATCTTGCATACGTCCTCCACCTCGCACTCCAGTTCCAAATAGTCGACGTCATCGTCGGCAAACCAACAAACTTCTTGCCATGAAACGTCAACGACCACAGGCTCATGATTGCGAAATAGATGCACGTCCCAGTCACCGCTGAAGATGCGCTGTCCCTCTTGACCAAGGACATCGAGCCAAATGACGTCACTGGAAAAATCGATGGCAACTCTGCAACCACGGTCTTGCCAAGAACGTCGCATGCAAGCGATCGAGTTCTTTTCCCAATAGTGACTGTGCTTAGGTAATGACACCTCCAGCGTTTTGTCTTTTCGCAACTTGGCAGGTTTCTCTCCGAGCTTTTGGCCCACCGAACCAGGTAGAGCGCAAGCCGATGCGAGGCGAAGCTTTTTGTTGTTTCCCGCGACTTCGTTAAGTGCAATCCAAAACTCGTCATCAAAATGGGACTCGGACCGGTCGAATAGCAACGAATGGCCGTCGGAGTCTGACAATGCCAGCGTTGCCACCGCAAGTTTTCCGAGGGCTTTGCGTTGCGGCGGAAACCATTTGCGTGCCCCCAGCGTGTCGGCCGACCAACGGCAACGAATGATGCAAGCCATCATGGCTCGCAAATCTTGTCCACCTCGTGACATAAATCCCCTTGGATCGTCCGTGGACTCTTCGAGAAGTAGTGCTAGGCGATTAAGCGTTTCGCTGACGATCCGATCCTTGCCTCCCAAATGCGACAGTTGTTTCGCCAAAGCCAAGGGCATTTCGCAGGCCCAAACGATCCAAGGAAACAATCCATCGGTGGGGCCGCTGTGCCAGGCTCGATCGACTTGAGTTAGGGCACACTGCAAAACATCGATCCAAAGCGATGGGGCCAACCCACGGCCAACTTCAGGCAGGGCATGAAACCACCCAGCGCAAGCCAACGCAATGTAGGGATTGTGACCGGCCTTAGGTAACTGTTGCGAAATCCATTTACCCACTTGGTTCGCCGCCGCGACACGATTTGGACTGTCGGGAGTTACCTCGAGTGTTTTCGGATTGCCTTTGGATTTGCCAGGGCGTTTTTTTGAAGAATTGCTTGGTAATTGGTCGGACTTGCCGAAGGCTTCGACCAAATCTGATAGATATTCTCGGCTGCTCGCTTTCTCTACTTCCCAGATGCCCGTACCCCAAAGCGTAGCCCGGAGATATTCTTCAGAAGTTACGCCCGTTCGAACGGATTTTGTACGCGCCTCAAGTACCGGTATCGATTCTTGAAGTACCGCGATGTTCTCGTCGCACAATTGCTTAAGCCAAGTGCTAGCAGAGACTTCGGAGTCCAAAGTCTCAGAGGGAGTCAATTGTCGGGCGCGATGTTTGGGCTTTACCCAGTCCATAGGTCTCTCGTCCACGAATGCGATTAGTGATAAGATCATTCTGCGATGATCCCGTTCGCCTTGACGAATGACCACCGCAACTTTGCCAATTGTTGTTCCAGATTTTCAAGTTGCAAGCGCCTAAACGAGGTTTCTTGACAACACTTCTTCCATTTTAAAAATTTGAATTTTGGGTATGGACATTCGCTACCTGCGCCTAACTTGGATTGACAACCACCCACGAGCGAGAATCCACGGGCGAGCGAAGCTCTTTCTCTGCTTTGCCAAGGGTTGGTTCTTTGGTCGTTGGTTCTCTGGGAAACCTGTGCTCGGTATGCTAGCCATTTTTTTCTTATCATTGTTTTGGAGCAAAATTCCGTGTGCCGACCAAGATGAATGGCAAGATCCTAATGTGGTAAAAAAACGGGTGATGGATGCGTTCGAAGCTCCCAAGGAATGTACCAAACTTGATCGCGACAACCCCATTTGGATTCGTCGGGATGAACAAGTCGTTATCGTGGATGGGTACGTGGTTCAGCGAGAAGTCCCACTTGAGCTCTTTGCCTGTCCTACAGAGAGGGGCAAAGATCACGAATCGATCGTCGCGGTCTTCGCGCGCGCACGTACCGTTCATGCGGGCTTGCTTGCAATCAACGGCAAACCTGGCAGTCCAGCATCCTTCGAACCCTTCAAGCCGGCCACTGGTACAACGATTCGTGTTTATGCGTTGTGGGTAGACGATAAGCAGAAACCCCAAGGGACGCTTGCTCAAAATTGGATTCGCCGAGTCGATACCAAGAAACCGATGGAATGGGATTGGGTCTTTGCAGGCAGCCAGATTTACAAGGACGACGAAGGCAAGGAACACTACTTAGGAGACAGCAGTGGCGAATTGATTTCGGTTTCCAATTTCGCCTCATCGACCATCGACGTAGCTGTCAAAAGCGACTCTGCCAACTCCAATTTATTGTTCGAAGCGTTCACCGATCGTATCCCCAAACGATACACACCTGTGCGATTGGTATTGACGCTCTGCGACGAGGCACCCTTCGGTACGTTTCCAGACCAACTAGACAGCAAGGCGGGGACGCCAAAGCACCTAAGCGAAGCGGTCCCCGAGCGCATCATGCAATACCTCGTTCCCAAAAAATCGGTGGAGCCTGAAACGAAAAAGTCTAATCCGACAAAGCCCGAAACAGCCAAGCCCGAAACAGCCAAGCC
>JBEBHM010000519.1:0-6426 GCA_040080875.1 Pirellula sp. | reverse complement strand
AGACAGATCTTTCGTTTTCCTGGAAAAACATGTACAAGCGGTTTGGATTCACTTAACATTGGTCTCATTCGGTTCCGAACGATACGACCAGTTACACATCAAGATTCCTGTCCGAGTCCACTGTTCTCATGCGTACTAAAAAACAAATGAAGTCCCGAGCAACTCCCAAGAAATTACTGCGTTTGGAACAGCTTGAGGATCGACGACTTCTGACGTTTGCCGCAACTAACGATTGGGCGTTGCCTTACTATACGACGGCCAGTTCATCGATGATCAAAGTGAATGCGGTGGATAGCCTCATTTCGTTGGCTCACCCGTGGCAGTATCTGCAACGCCCGGATGTGACTCTGCGGGAAACCACTCCAGGTCCAATTCAAGAGTTATCGATCGTAAAGCAACCCCAGCACGGTGTCCTGCGCATCGCTTACGATGCCAACGATGAGCTGAGAAATAGGCTTTTTCCTGCGGGTCCGTGGACGGACACCTCCTATTCAGTGGTTTATACACCCAACCGTGATTTCGAGGGCTTCGATAGTTTTGAGTACCGTATCGGAGGCCTCGACAACCCAGTCAGCACTTATTCGATGCGAATCGCACAGCCGATTTACGCTGCGGATGATTGGTTTCGCGTGGACGTTTCCTCGGTCGGCACTTCGTTGAACGTGCTTGCTAACGACCAATCGAATTACTTCAATCCGTCTGACCCAGACTACCAAGCCAGATTCAAGATCGTAGAGGTTGCATCCGCTTCGGGTGCTAGCCTTAGCATTTCGCCCGACGGTCGCTCCCTATCTTATTCGCAAGCAATATCCTTCGAGGGTGTCGATACGTTCACCTATACGGTGGAGGATTCTGACGGATATCGGGACACCGCAATGGTCGCCGTTCGAGTGGCGGCTGATACGGATGCTGAGGAGCAATGGCCAGAGCGGTTGAGGTACGAATGGGCAGGGCAAATACTGAGAGCCACTTCACAACGATTTGGCATTAAGCCCAACGATTACATTGCACCCTATACTGTGTGGAATTCGGTGGGCAATTTTGGGACAGTCTTTGCCACCGCAGATTCTAACGGAGTCAACGCGTCTGAGAGATACAGCTTGGTAGCCGGAAATGACCAAGTTTCGGGAGTGCACGAAAACGACTTGGTTCAAGCCGATGGTTCGTTCGTTTACGTTCTTTCGAATCGCTTCAGCAAGGGCAAACTGACGATCCTCGATGTGTCGTCTCCCGCGTTGCCAGAGATTGTATCGGAATTGGAGTTACCGGGTTGGCAGCTGGGATTTCATTTATTTGGCGATCGTTTGGCCATCGTATCGTCGATAGACCAATCCAACTTTGGAAATTCAGCCGTGACTACGGTCACGCTGGTCGATATTAGCGATCGAACGAGTCCTGGTGTCCTTAGATCATCTAAGGTCCAAGGGACCTTCAACCAGTCTCGCCAGATCGATGACAAATTGTATGTATTTACAAACAACCTTTCGCCCTATCCACAACTAGCGACGGTTTCCGGCTTCAATGAAACGGCGAGTGAGTTCTTCGCACGGATCGATGCCGAGTTGGATGCTGGACCACGCATTGTTACGACCAACCACGACGCTACTAGCGCCGTGGTTTCGACCACCTCTGCCAACATCGATTTCAATTCGGTGCGACGACTCGTCGATGACTGGTCGTTAAGCCTCATGGGGGTGTTTAGTTTCGATGTCGACGCGAATAGTCCCGGCCCTTTCGATACGGATAGTCTTGTAATTGGCTGGGACAGCAAGTTGTATGTCAGTAGTGACAACATTTACATCGTTCGCAATGCATCGCAGAATCAAGGTGAGGGATTCGTCAGTCAATCCATCATCACGCAATTAACCCTGGATAGAGTCGATGGCGGCGTCGACGAAACGGCTTCCGGAACGGTAAAGGGAACGATTTTAAATTCGTTCTCGATGGCGGAATATAACGGCGACTTGCGAATTGTGACCACCATCACCGAGTTGGGAGTTCCCGATCCAAATTCCTCGACATTCGGTGTTCCTACGCCACACAGCAAGCTTACGGTTTTGAGAGCGCAAGGGAATGCGTTGATTGAGGTCGGTTCCATCGACGACATTGCTCCCGGCGAACAAGTGCAATCGGCTCGCTTTGAGGACGATAAAGCATATATCGTGACTTTTCGGCAGATCGATCCGCTGTTCATTATCGACTTGCACGATCCAGCGAATCCAGTCATCGAGGGCGAGCTCAAGGTTCCAGGTTATTCGCAGTATTTGCACAAAGTCGATGCGACACACTTGCTCGGGGTTGGCCGCGACGTGGGAGCGGATGGCCTCGATCAAGGGATGATCGTATCGCTATTCGACGTTGCTGATCCCGCGAATCCGAAATTGGCCAGCAAGGTCGAACTAGGCGCTTCGGTTTATTCACCTTTGGCCGCCTGGCGAACCGGAATTTCCGATCATCGCGCAATCGGCCTGTTCCTCGACAAGGGCATCGTGGCCATCCCCTTGCTCCAGTACAGCACGAATTGGCAATCGCCCAACCAAAACTTCGTAGGTGTGTTCAAGATCGAATCCTCCACCATCACTATGATCGGCAAAGTGGAATCTGCGGGTGAAGCAGGTCGCGTCATGCAGTTTGGGGAGTATCTATACTCGTTTGGGACAGACAGCGTCGACGTTCACGAGTTGCTCAATCCAAGCGTTGAAGTCTCGACTCTCAGCTGGGCTGACGCGATGTCGGAGCCAGAATCGGACCCGTTGCCCCCAGATTCATCGCCCATAGACACGTTGCCGTTTGTTCGCACGGGGCTGATTGAACCCATGATTTCGCTTCGCGACAACGTCTGGCGCAATCCATCGCTGGAACGGGACGTCAACGGCGACGGCGCGGTCGATCCCATCGACGTCTTAAACATTATTAATTTCTTGAACGCCGTGGGACCCGGCTCAATAAGCGAGTTGTCCGAACGAAGCATCGTAGCGACGACCTCGTCCCTGAAACGGCATTTCGATGCCAACGGTGACGGCGCGGTCGGACCTCAAGACGCTCTGGTGATCATCAACCACATCAATGCTTTAATGGAAACGGAAAAAACGGCAATGGCAGCCGAAGCTGAATCGACATTGGAATTGGAATTGGAAACCAATATCGATACGCTGGCTCACTACATCGTAGATCTTGACTCGGTAGACCCCCTGTTGAAGCGTCGCTCCGCGACGCGAGGGTTGAAGGTTGAAGGTTGAAGGTTGAGAATCGACTTGCCGTACTAGTGCCAGCTAGTACGACAGCGCAGCACGGAGTTGCGGTTGCCGCTAAACTGCCCGCAGCCGATTTTGCGGAGCAAAAGTCGCCACAATTGCGCTGTCGCATTAGCTAGTGCTCCAGTTGCTCGATCACCAACAACTGATCGACTTTGGGTTGCATCACGACTTGTTTTTTGCCTCCCGGCCAATGGATGGTAACCCGGTCGATGGTGTCGACCATGCCCAGCCCAAAAGTGACAGGCAATTCGACTTGTGATAGATAGCTACGCGTGGGGCTCACACGGCGAGAGCGGATTGTTTCTCCCATTTGTAGTTCGACAAGCGCTCCGATCGCCTCGCGATTGGTTGATTTGCCAACCAGTTTAACTCGCAGCCAATGGTTTCGTAGCGATTGGTCATTGCGAAGCAGACGAGGACGCTGTCCGCAACCGGTGATCAGCAAATCCAAATCGCCGTCACCGTCTATGTCGGCGTAGGAAGAACCGCGACCCACCATCGGTCGTTGCAAGTCAGGTCCGGTTTCTGGTTCTCGGCACTTGATGAATTCGGTGTTGTGCTCGGCCCCAGCGTTCCAAAACAATTGAGGCGATTGCTCGTATTTTTGACTGGCTTGAACCTTGGCAATGTCTTGTTCCAAGTGCCCGTTAGCTTGGCAGATATCCAGTCGACCATCCAGATCGAAATCCATGAACAAGACGCCGAACGTCAGTTCCAGCCGAGTGGCTGGTCCGAAACCATTGGCAACTGCGGCGTCATAGAATTGCAGGTTTCGCGACCGCGAAACGTACAAGGCGGACATTTCGTTTGCAAAATTTCCGATGGCGATACCGACCGAGGCGTCGTTTCGAAACGCGGCCGCGTCGAGTCCCATGGCTCCGCGAGCGGAACCTGTCGCATCGAACGCGACTCCCGCCATGGCGCCAATCTCTTCGAACTTGCCGTCCCCTAGATTGCGAAACAAAAAATTCTGAACTGTATCGTTAGCCACCAATAAATCGAGATGACCATCTCCATCGAAATCTTCGAACACCAACCCAAGTGCCTTACCCATCGGGACCGACGTGGCTGGATTCCGGATGTGTAATCCCGCGTCTTCGGACACATCGACAAATTTGCCAGCATCATTCCGGAACAACGATGGAAATGTTCCTCCAAAAGGCTGCGGTCGACCATAGCCGCGTTCTTTTCCACCCGTGAGTCGAAACTCTTGCGCCAAATCGAACTCACGCGACCATTCCACGTAATGACATACCAACAGATCGAGATCCCCATCGAGGTCATAATCAAACCATCCACTGGATACACTCCAAGCGTTTGGGTCGCCTCCGACTCCTGCAAGGGCGGTTACATCAACAAATTTGCCGGCTTCGTTGTGGAACAATTTATCTGTGCCCAAACAAGATACGAATACATCCACGCGACCATCATTGTCGTAATCGCCACATGCAACCCCCATCCCATAGACCGAAACGTCTAATCCAACATCTTTGGTCACGTTGGTAAATTTACCTAGTCCATTGTTCGAGTAGAGAGCCAACGTGCTTTGAGGTGTGGATGCTTTTCTGTTTTCAGGCCATGCGCATGAATTGATTATGAGCAAGTCTTGGTCGCCATCTGAATCGTAATCGAGAAACGCACATCCGCTCCCCATCGTTTCTGGAAGCAGCTTCTCGCCGATTGCACCGTTATCATGCAAGAAGTCGATTCCAGCTTCGACCGTCACATCCACCCATGGAACCTTAGGAACCATTACCTTGGGCATTACGCGTATCTCCGGCAATTGAACCTGTTCCGCGATGGACTCTTTGGCAGTCGGTTTGCTCGACAGGAAAAAATACGCTGCGGCGACGATCAACCCGATCAATACAAAAACCGCAGCAGACCCCAAGAAAGCTTGGCCAATAACAGAATCATCGTCCTCTGGAGGAGACGTGTCCGTTGGGGATTGGATCGTGTCCTCTCCACTTGTTTGCGATTTGGTCATTTCGCTCTACTTGGATTCCACTTGCAAGGGATAGATGACAAGTGCCTCTGCGGCACTGTTCGCGGCTGGGTACTTTTCTCTCGCTAGCCGAACGGCGAGTCCTTGCGCATTGTCGTCTGGCTTGTAACGAAGGTGCAGCATCTTGTGCTTCTTTTCTAGTTCGGACTTTCCCAATTCCGCGTAGATCAAGCCAAGGTTGTAATGCGCGTTGACGTTTTCTGGATCGATAGCCACGGTGCGTTCGAATTGCTTGGCTGCATCTTGCAGCAATGATTCGCGATCGTTGCGTTGCGTTTCCAGTCGCAATTGTTCGGCGCGATCAAAGAGCGTTCGTCCGAGCGAATTGAGAACTTCGACGTCGCGACTGAAGTCGAAACCGCGAGCCTTTCGTTCCTCGGTCGTTTGGTCCACGATGCTTCGGAAGTTGGATTCCGCTTCGATCAAGCGTCCTTGTTCTCGATTCACCAGGCCACTGAACCACGCCAAGGACCATTCCGGAGCCTTGGGTTCGCCCAACGTTGCGGCACGTTGCACGGCGACCGAAGCCTCGTCGATTCGTCCTTCTCGCAAATAGACGCGGGCCAAATTGAGTGGCCCATCGAATCGATTGAGTTTCTCGAGTTGCTGAAATGCATGCTCCGCTTGCTTTAACTCGGCTTTCCCCTCGAGAAACAGACCGATGCCGTAGTCGTTCCAGCGTTGCCAAACCGGTATTTTGGACTCCTGTGCAGGCAACACGTTCGTCAGCCCTTCGATCGGAAAGGTGACGGTATCGGTCGCAAGGGTGAGGACAGGCAGATTGTTGCGATAGGTTCCGTCGGCTTGCATGCCTGAATTGGAAACGTTGGCTCCTGAATCGAGTTGAGGGTCGACTGGATTGGAGTTAAGACGTTGATGCACGATCTCCATGTACTCATGATCAAACTTGCGATATTGGAGTTTAACCGTGGCGACGATGGGCGCATCCAAGTCGTCGGGGACCTGGAATGAATAATGCGCTACCTGTCCTGAACCAGGTGGAATTTGGTGGTTGTAGAGTGGAGTGAAGATGTCTTGTGGATTTCGCCGATTGATGCGATTTCCGTTCCGATCCAACATAAATACGTTCATGAAGTGAGAGCGCGGTTCGACTTGTCCCTTTTCGTCCATGCCGCCGCTCTTGCCGACGACACGTTCACCACT
>JBEBHM010001280.1:0-1650 GCA_040080875.1 Pirellula sp. | reverse complement strand
GAGAAGCCTACTGAAAAGCCCTAGTCCTTTGTCCAACTGAAAAACGGGGGTTGGTGCCGATCAGAGTAGAACGATTGTCCCAATCGTTTCTCAAGCGATGACAATCGTTCTACTTTCCCGACCCACGCATAGCTCCTTGACAAAGCACTAGTGTCAAGATTCGGAAGTTCCTTTTTCTTTCGCCGACGGGTGTGGCACGCTCTGAGGCTTGCGAAGGGCGTGGGAATCGTCAGCGACCGTGAATTCCATTCATCAGTCCACGGCTCTGCCGTTCCCGTTTGATGCTTGATTTTGACCGACGCAATCTTTTGCTTGAGCATCGCTTTGAATTTGCCACGACAGGTATGCAATGCGCATAATAGCAATCTATGCCATCTGGAGCGGGAAGAAATTTTTGGAGAATTTCTGGGAGCGGAACGATGGCATTGATTGTGCGTTGGGCTAAACCGCTTCGGCGTCTATCCTGTGCGAATTCTACCGAGTCCACTCGCCACAACTGGCCTTTAGTGTAGCAACCGTATTGCCCTCTTGGCAACTTCCTGTCGTTTGTGACTCAACGTCGCGGTTCCGATCGATTGCGTGACACTGATTGTGACGACCGGTTTCCGACCTGGGCGCACGAAGCGATCGGACTGGAGTTAGATCGCCGGTCCTGATTGCTCGCGAGGTTGCCGATTTCCGCTTTCGTGCATTCATCAGCCCGATCCCATCCAATCTACCCATCTGGATGCTCCGGACCTGTAAACAATACTCGCCAGCTTGGCCGATGTTGCGATGTCTCCAACTCCATCGCCGCGTAAGGAGTCATGCTGAGGGCCTTGAAACAAGAGATGCGAACAGGATCAACCGATGCGAGTGCATGGCCTCAGATCAGCATGGCTAAATATTCACTTAGCGCAAATCAATTAATCACTTTAATCGTCAAACGGTCAAAATAGTCTGACGTTGCAGTCGCAATAACCCACGTGCGAACACGTGGATGCACCGAAGCGAGAAGAGGTGAAGCGCGGCAGATGAGAAAGTCGCACCACGGAAGGTGCGACAGTGCTTGTGCAAGGAAGCGTGCGATGAAATCGAAACCTGATGGACCACCACGCCACTACTGAATGTATTTCGCGAAGCGGTTTAGTAGTATCCATTCCAGAAACGGTCGATCCGCCGCTTGTGTGCATCGGTTTGTTCGGACCCTTCTGCCGGTTCATTAGCCGATCTCCGAGCAAGTGTTCACGTGACCGAATGTCCGCGAAGATTCGCGAGACGTCATATCCAAAGTCCGCAGCGAGACGATCACGAATGACATGAGTCTCTTCAACTATCGGATCATTTTTCATCAGTCAGGTCCTCCAAAAGTTCCTCTGGCGTGCAAATCGCAGGCATTTCATATCCCGCGATACGACATACTCCCGCGATCCTCATTGCGATCTGCGCATTTGCCAGATGCTTGCAGTTCCAAGTCAATAGGTATTGTACATTGTGCACAGTCGCAACAGCAATATGCGCTGCATCCCGTACGGCCTTTGGTGGCATTATCCCCGATTTCATGATGGATTCAGCCCACCGAACGTGACGATGAAGTGGACATGAGGGTGCGCGGTGAGTGTTTGGCTCCAAGTGTGCAAAGCAGCCAGAAGGCCAGGTTGGGCTCCGAGA
>JBEBHM010001279.1:0-1653 GCA_040080875.1 Pirellula sp. | reverse complement strand
GTGTTGGTCGGCTTAGCAACGCATTGAGCGAACCAATTCGTTTCACCAACTACATCGACAAAGCAACGGACTTCGGTAAGATTCGCGGGCAGCATGACGCTAAGCGAGCCTCGGTCATTAGTGCTGCTGGTGGACATAATCTCCTCTTGGTTGGTCCTCCTGGTGAAGGAAAATCTCTCATCGCTAGTGCAATGGCTGGAATTCTTCCGAGGTTAACTGATGGGGAAAAAGTGGAGCTAACGCGGATCTATTCCGCTTTGGGATTACTTGGCGATGATGGCATGGCGGTCACGCGACGTCCATTTAGGCCTGTTCACCACTCCGCTTCTATGCAATCACTGGTTGGAGGAGGCAGCGGTATTCCTAAGCCCGGTGAAGTCACTCTCGCGCATCATGGCATCCTCTTCCTAGATGAAGTTCCCGAGTTTGCAAAGAATACACTCGAGGCACTGCGACAACCTTTAGAAAATGGCTATGTGAATATCACGCGAGTTGCCGCATCCCTTGAGTTCCCTGCGAGGTTTTGCCTTGTCGTTGCGATGCAAAGGTTATCGAGAAGTATCAAAAGAAACTAAGCGGTCCGTTCTTGGACCGAATGGACTTGCAGGTTTTTCTCAAGCCATTAACGCATGATGAGCGGTTCGCCGAGGTAAATGAAGGTGAGTCTGCTCAGATCAGATCGCGTGTTGAAAAGGCAAGAAACTTACAAATCGCCAGATTTCAGGGAATGGGTATTTCCAGTAATTCGGCAATTCCCGGCGGACAGATTCCGGAATACTGTCGAATGTCGCCGGAAGGCGAAAAATCATATCGCGAAGCGATTGAGAGAGCAGCTGTATCAACTCGAACCTGCGACCGCCTAGCGAAGGTGGCACGTACAATTGCCGACTTGAATGGCGGAGAGCTGATAGATTCACAACACGTAGAAGAGGCGGCAAAGTTCGTTGCTGCCGGAATTCTCCAGCGGTAATTGGTTCGGAAACTACAAAATGAATTCGGATGACACTTCTAAGATCTTTATTTGTTCATATTGCGAGCAGTCACTTAAGTTTCGAATCGATCAAGAGGGAAGACGCATTCAATGTCCAAAATGCAAAAAGCCCGTTTGGGTGTTCGATAACCGTGCAACATCTATCGCGCAGAAGCTCTCGTCGATCTGGATGTACGAACGTCCCAAGCTGTTGGGATTACTTGGAACTCGGATGGTCGGGCCAATTTCAGATACTGAGTTTCTCGGTCTGGTAGCACGCGGCGAAATTGATCGTGAATCTTTCGTTCAGAGTCCGGAGTTGACCAAGAATCAAGAAGTCTCAGCTGGCAGGGTCAACATTTCTCTCGTCCGCGAAATGTGTGGCCAACGCGAAGCTGAAGAGCAACGCCTTCGAAATGTTCAGACGCGAGAGAATCAGCGAGATGCCAAGAATCGCGAAACCTTGCTGCAAGGAATCAAGAAAGCAATATCCGACGGCAATCTGAGCTTAAACGAACGTACTCAACTTCATGCGTTTGCATCGACAACGGGTATCACCGAGCGTGAAGTCGAGGAGCGTCTCAAACAAGAGTCATCGGCCCTGCTGAAACAAGTGGACATTTATGGCTACACTCAACCGGGGACCAGCGCGAACACGCTGACCAACAGTGACAACGCGGTTC
>JBEBHM010000518.1:0-6438 GCA_040080875.1 Pirellula sp. | reverse complement strand
ATTACCGACCGCAGATGATCCGCTCGGATTGAGAGAATTGGAATCGATCCTTCGCCGATACGACGAGGACTCAGCTGCCCTGTCGAATCGACTGCGATCACGAATCACGCAGATCCAAGGCGGTACACAATTCAATTTGGCTGATCCACTGAATCGAGAGATTACCATTCGAAGTGGAGAGTTGCGCTATCCTGATCTGTCGGCTGCGATGAAGAATTCGGCAGTAACAGCCCAATCGAGTGCACCCGGCTACCTGCGGTACATTCAGATGCTGCACAATCAGCGTCATCGCATCCATTCCTTTCCAGCAACAGCCGCCGACGACCCACTCATCAGTTACGCGGCTCTATCGGAGCTGTTTCCCGTCGATTTTGCCAGCGGTCTACGGATGGATTTGAACCGCCCATTTGGTGACGGCATCGACAACAATGGCGATGGCGAAGTGGACGAACCGAGCGAGTTGGTTGGAACCACGCAAACCGAAACTTTCTCGGTAGGAAACACTGCGTTTACTTCCACGGGTTCCTACGTCCGGGAAATCAAGGATATCCGTAAGACAGCTGCAACGATAGGAGATGGGACGGCCAACAATAACAACAGCCCGATCCTCAGCCCCACGCGCGCAAGACTTGGATCGCGACAGATTTTGGCTCGCAATTTGTATTGCTTGGCGCAATTGATCATTCCTCGCGATTATGTATTTCCAGGTATGGCAGGCACGCCGGGTGCGTTTGAAAAGGCTCGGATCCGAGCGACTGCGATCGCGCAGTGGGCTGTGAATGTGGTGGACTATCGCGATGCAGATGTCGTCAACACTCGCTTCGAATTCGATATCCTGCCCTTCGGTAGCGGCACGCTCAATGGCATGCCTGCCAAGGAAGCATTTTGGGCACCCGATCGTATGGCGTATCCAGGAATGAAGCCATTCATTGGAGTGGTGTGGGGCATGGAGATGCCCGAGTTGCTTCTGACCGAGAATATTGCAATGCACGCCACGCGATTGCGTGATACAGACCTCGAGGTTAATGGGAAAACAACGACCGATCCGACGACACCTGACAACGACTTGGATCAATATCGGTTTCCGGAAGCGTCGCTGTATATAGAGATGACGAATCCACGAACAACGAGCGTGGCCAACAATGCGATATTGCCTGGACTGCCATCCAGTCTATACGACACCGCTGGACTAAAGCTTGACCAACTAGCTCCTGCAGGTGGACCTTGGGGCGCTCAGCCTGTATGGCGAATCGGGTTTTCGGACATGTATCCCAATTCGAGCAGCGAACATCCCAATGCACGATTGCGAGCCATCACTCCCAATGCCCCCGATGATTCCTTTAGATCGATAACGCATCAATGGAGTACAGAAGCTGCAAATGGGTTTACGGCTGATGGAACAGCGTTGACTGGTACCAGTTCGATTTCGCGAGGTGACGGAACGAATACCAGTGAACAGTATGTCGGTTCAGGCCTGTTGTACGATACGTCGGACAAGTCCCTGAAAGCTCCGAATGCGGCCACCGCAATGGTTCCAAATTACTTCGACCGCTTTGTTTGGTTTACTAATTTGCGACCCGGCGATACGGTGCCTGTTACGGGCGGAACGGTTGGTGCTCATGTGCCGGACATCAATCCCGCGGTACGATCTCTAGGGGGCGGCGAATTGGCGAGCATCTACGGCCCAGCGGCGGGCGGCGCACGATTGCCCGGTGGTTCCTATCTGGTGATTGGCCCTCGCTCAACCACCAATGTTGGTTCGTTGACGCATAATCAATTCGATGGGACTCTCTACCCAACGGAACTAAAGCGAACATCCATCTCCGCTACGAACAGACCCATTCTGTCTCCATCGTATCAAAGAATAGCACTCACCTCGGCTCCTGATCCGAACTCAGGCGATACGGCAACGACGTATTTGATGAACAATGTTCCGGCCAACGCTCCGTGGCTTAATCGAACCAAAGATGCTGTTACGATGATCTGCTCGACCAAGGAACCGACCGGATGGTCGACTGCGTTTCCAAGTGGAATCGGCTTGAACATCTCGTTTCCAACACCTGTTGCTGGACAAACGATTTGGCAACCCAACAATATTCCGACGAAGAAATTGAATACCGCAGATACACAGGGTTCTGGTCGTCCCGATGGTACGCCAGGATTCAATGAAATGCCTCCCGATAGTTGGATCGATGTATCGGCGCTGAATGCCACCGATGCACTGCCCGACGAACCGATCGATTATTCCAACCCATTGCTCTCTGGCTCGGCCGCACGCCTCAGGACTGGCACCTACGAAAACGTTCGAACTGCCTATTTGCAACGCTTGGCCGATCCTGAGTTTCCGTACGACCCGGTCATGAACCCTTACATCACTGTCGATTGGATGCCTATCGATTTGACGGTGTTCAACGGCGAGTCTCCCATCGGTTCGGATCCCAACGATACACCGGGACCGGTCAAGTTCCAATCGAGATACAAAGATGGTTCTCTATCACCATTAGCAACCGGTCACAATGTTTCTGCGGATAAAGGTATCAGCTACCATTCGCCGATAACGGGTGCGCTCAAAATCACTCCCACTCAAACCAATTTGCCGACGATTACGGTGACAGGTATCTCGAACCCTGTTTATCCTGATTCGTACTTTACGTACCAACTGGGTTACGACAAGCTCGCTTATGGGGCGAATAACATTGGCAACAGTGCATCGACGTTCGGCTATTGCAACGTGGGTTACTACGTTCCGGGTGGGCTTCCAACCCCAGCCCAGATGGCAACGTTGGACTACACGCAATTCGATGGCTTTGGGCCTCCGATCGACTCGGCGAACCTGTCCTATAAGGGCACACCGGCGCGGCTTGAGTCGGTTCTGTGGCTGAACCGTCCGTTCGCTTCGCCCTACGAGTTGATGATGGTCCCGCTCACCAGTCCCGGTCAGTTTGGCTTGTATCATTCAGCGTACAGCACTGTGCAAAAGCGTGAGCAATTTGGCGCAGTACCGAGCTTCCAAACCACCAATGCTTGGAGCGTGAGTCAACCTCCTTCGGCAGCCGCGCCTGGTTTCTGGGCAATTCCGCAGTCGCCTGTTTTGCCAGGATCGAGCCGTGTGGCGGATTGGCCACTCCTGCTCGAGTTCGTGGAAACACAACCTCCGTTTGTGGATGCGAACAAATTTTATCGACCCGATACAATGCTAGGACAATCGACAACAGATCCTATCGCCCGTCGATTTTTGAACTCGTTCTTGCCTCAGGGATACACGATTCCCGATGTTGGACCAGCGTCAGCTGTTGCAGTGAGCGAGTCCTTTACCGTTCGGGGTCCATCCTTGTTAGCTCCATTTAACCGACGGCCAAGCTATGTGGCAGCGGGCAAGATTAACCTCAACACGCTGGCATTTGACAGCGCGGGACAGAGTCGTGCGCTCAAGGCTCTGGAGCACAATTATCTGGCCAACGAAAGGAACGTCGAAACCAGTCAGATCGCGGCAGCATTCCAGTTGTCGCGACAAGGGTATTCCACTGTACCTGCCAATACGTTCTTTGGTGCGGTAACTCACCCAGCGATGCATCCAGATTATCCAACCCGATTCGTGGGCGCGTATCGTCCCGCGATGTCTTCGAATATTGCCCCGCAGTTGGCGTCACCAGCAGCTACCGAACGCATGCGTGGTCGTTACGGAGTGGAGTCCACGTTGCTACGTGCTGCCGCCGAAGGAACCAACAATTTGTTACCTCCTGCGTTGCAGTCCAGCCCGACCAACCGCGACATGTTGTTCGTGGCAACTCGAGGCGGGGTGAGCACACCGGCTACTCCCACTTTAGCTGATGAGCACGAGTCGCTTCAACCTTTCCTTCGAATGCAGCGAGCCATGCGGTTGCCAAATATTGCAACCAATCAATCCAACGTATTCGCGGTTTGGGTGACCGTCAGTCTGTTTGAATATGATCCCGTCACCGGATTCGGCAACGAGTACGTTGGAGACACCGGGTTGCCGCAGCGAGAGCGTCAGTTCTTTATCATCGACCGGACCATTCCTGTCGGTTTCAAACCGGGCGAAACATTGAATTCAGATCGTACCATCTTGCTGCAAAGGACCATCCCATAATGCAAAACGATTTGAATAGAGACATGCGATTCGTACACCACCCGCTCGCCATGAAACAGATCCATTCAAGCAGATTTGGCCTAACGATCATCGAAGTCATGATCGCGACGACGATCACGCTGTTGATGATGTTGGCGCTGGCACAGGGCTTCAAAGCCATGAGCGATACGGTCAGCGAGGGGCGTTCCAAACTAACGTTGAACGATGAGTTGCGTAGTCTCAGCGCGCTGCTTCGATCCGATCTCGAGGGGCGCACGACCAATAGCGAATCGCCCCAATCGTATCTGACATCCGAGGGGTACTTCAAATACTACGACGGTCCGCTGTCCGACTCGTCTGCAACACTCTTCAACTACACGCCGGCGCTTGACTCGACCGTAGAGCAACGTCTCACGGCAAGCCGATGGGGTGACGTCGACGATATTCTAATGTTCACTGCTAAGGCCAAGCCGGGACAAGTCTTTCGAGGCAAGATTCCCTTGGCCTTGATGTTGATCGACAAGATCAATGATCAAGCGGCTATGGGTGCCAATTGGGCTCCCGACGCAAACAATACTCCCGGATTCGCGGGCTGGGAAGCAGCATGGAGAACCGATGTGACGATCTCGTCGGAGTATGCCGAGATCGTTTGGTTCATGATGCCTCTCAACGAAAACAATTCGATCGATCCGAACACGCCAGACAACATGGTGATGGATGTAGCCCCGGGCGCTGACCATGTCGGATACGATACGGGCGCCGAGGATGGAATCCCTGATCCTGATGGGATGCCTGATCGCATTGCGTTGTGCCGACGTGTATTGCTCATTCGGCCAGACCTGGACATCACGCCGACCCCGGTGATGTATTCTTCCGGAATCGTCGCCGCTGGCACCGCGACGGGCGATTTTTTGACGATGCAGCCGCGCCAACCCAACGCAAGTGCGCCAATTACGTTTCGCTTCATGATGCAGTATCCGTATCAGCGATGCGACTTGAGTCTAAGACCGCATTTGGTAACCAGTCCCAGCGGCAGCGTTGTATCTATCAAGACCAACTCCGTTGAGGAATTGCAGTTACCTGAGAACCGGTTCGCCCACTACACGTTTCCAATCGCCCCAAATGGAACTCCAATCGGAACAACGCTGCCGCTGCTTGCGTTGAGTTCAGAAGCCAACGCGCTTCAGTATTTGGCGCTGACCAATCCGTCCTTTAGCAATATTGGACTCAATCCAAGTTCCGCGACACTCTACGATCGCGGATTCCTGCCCTCGTGTTTCATGCGAACCAAAGTCGTGGGCCCAGCGGGAGGACCGTTCACTAACCCACCACTGTTGGAAGAAATCGTCGTTTCCAACGTGGTTGCATTTGATGCCAAAGGATACGATTCATCTGTCAAGCAGCTTGCAAGCCCTGGCCGAGATGGTCTTTGGGGTGATGTAGTGGCTGACCCACCATCCACAGCTCAGGAATTGCAACAAGCTCGTGCGCTGGCTGGCTCCTCCGGCACCGATGACTTGACATTGGTTCCCTCCGATCCAGGCTATGCAGTTCAGTTGGCACGTCTCGCGGGCGGTGCTACGACCGAAATGGTCTCCGAGGCAGGCGCGTTTGTGGACGTTGGTTGGGGAAGCAAGCTATTCAATCAGTCGCACCGATTGGCAGTTCAAGCACCTTCGGGAACGAGGCCCACACCGATTCGCTTATCGCAACTAGCAGCTAATCAACAGAGTGTGATCGCGAAATTCTTTCCGTCTAGCTTAAGCTTATTCGACGTTGGGACCAACGGACTGATGCCGTCGACTGCTATCCGAAATTCCGGTGCTGGTTTTGTGAATACCAGCCTGTTTCAATCGTATCAGCCATGTTTTGACACTTTCACCAATGCGTATGAATTCGATGGCGAGGCGATTCTGAGAACTTCCGCAGGATTGGTTTGGCAAAATGGCCTTCGTCGTTTTGGAGCCAATGTAACCATCGGAGGCCCGGACCCATTATCTCTTGGAAACGGTCCATGGGCAGACACTTCGGTGAATCCACCTGTTAATTACGACCGAGATGTGATCTCATTGATCCCATACAAGATGCCATCGATTCAAGTAACCATTCGTGTCCAAGATGCGACGGCGGGAACTCTTCAACAAATCTCTGTCGTCCAAGACCTGAACTGATGATCCAACCGACAGCTGCGGCTGGCTCACAAGGGCTCGTCCCTTTTTTTCTATCTGACTTTACTCCCCTCGCCCCGCTTCGGGGAGAGATGCTATGGCGAAAAGCGAGCTCGTAGCTGCAATAATTACTGGTTTGTGTTTGTTCAAAGAACCCTTTCCAGGAGTTATCACATGACT
>JBEBHM010001278.1:0-1655 GCA_040080875.1 Pirellula sp. | reverse complement strand
ACCGTAACCACCGGGGCTGGCACCGATGAATATCCTTGGACTCCCAAACGATCCGTCCAGATGGATGACGTCGTAGGCCAATGGGATATCGCAATCGAAGCAGACGGGAACAAACTCGAGCCACGCATCGTCATCACGAAAACCGGGGAAGTATTGCAAGGAAAATACACAGTAGCCGAAGGAACCGTCGTCGACGCAACCGGGCTCAAGATCCGTGACAACAAATTAGAGTTTCGGATCGAGGCGGCAATCGATGGTCGTAGAATTCGAGCCGATTACTCGGGGCGCCCGTATGGTCATGTCATGAAAGGTAGCATCCAATACGACTTGGATGGCAACGAAGGTGAGATCGATTTCTCTGCGAAACGCCAACCAGCAAAGAAATAATTGGAATCAATCATCCGCGGCGTCACCATCTTTGATTACAAACGTTGCCTTCAAACGAGCGACTTCGGTCGCTAGTCCTGCAAGCTTCACGCTGCGCAGAACTTCTTCGAAGTCTTTGTACGCAGCGGGCGCTTCGTCCTTTGGATACTTTCGGCAATTTGTCAAAATATCCGCTGCTTCAAACGACGCATCCACCGACGCTTGATCCAATTCGCGTATCGCGCGTTTTCGACCAAGCTGCCGACCTGCACCGTGATTCACACTGTAGCAACTAATGTTTGCGCCAGGGTCCGCAACCATAACGCTCGAACCCGCTTGCGGATTGCCCGGCAACAAAATCGGATGTCCGGTCTCGGCATACCGCGTCCCCTTGAGCGCGTAGTGCCCCGCTGGGAATGCGCGCGTAGCTCCCTTGCGATGAACCCATTGAGCAATGTTATCGACAATCTCGCGACGCGCAATGTTATGACTGATGAAGTAAACCAACTGCCCGTCGATTCCCGGGAACACTTCTTGAAATGCTTCCAATACGAGCGAGTTAATCAACAAATGGTTTACCGTGGCAAAGTTCGCACCTAGCGACATGTCATCGATATAGTCGTTGGCTTCGGTCGTTCCCAAGGGCGCGTAGACGAGCTCTCGATCATTTCCTGGCAACGGAATATCCCATTTCGCAAACTTACTTTGCAAAGATTTGAACTGACCCATCGCCAAATTGTGACCGACCCCGCGTGAACCGCAGTGAGACAGGAACGCCACATGCCGATCCTTCAATCCGAAGACTTTGGCTGCTTGGCTTGCTCGTGCATTGTCTTCGACATGAACAATCTCGCATTCACCAAAATGGTTTCCGCCACCGTAGGAACCAAGCTGCAACGCCTTTTCTGAAAACTTGCGAAACGTTCCGTTATCGATATGCCAATCAATGCGCGATGCCAATGCATCGCTCGTCTCGTCGTGACCAACGTGTGCGGAGTCTTCGCAGCGGGTCGCCCATTCAGGCGGGATACCCAGTTGATTGCAGACGGCCTCCGATGCACCCTCGATCACCGATCGCTTGCCTAGTGTTTCGTCAACGCGTCGCGATTTGGCGGCGTGGCGTTGGCCTCGTCCCATACCTGTCGGCGTGCGCTCGCAAATCGCGTCGATCAACTTGCGCCGAATTTCGCGTGGTCGAATCGCTGCCTCTGGCAAGTTCAATTGCAACAGACTCATCGAGCACTTGATATCGACCCCGACGGGTCCGGGATAAATGTGCGTTGGAGACG
>JBEBHM010000517.1:0-6444 GCA_040080875.1 Pirellula sp. | reverse complement strand
AATTGATCCTGCTGATGGACGGCTCGACGGCGTATGAATTCCTGGATGGAATGATTGTTGAACTGCCTGGCAGCCATTTTGCAGTTATACCTCCGAACAGACCACATCGAGGCTTGCACGATATTCGTCGACCTGCAACGCTCATGGGGATCATGTTCGATTTGAATGGCCCCGACGCTTCGAGGCACTCGCCATTTTCGAGTACGGATTCGCATTGGATGAGTGGTCAATTTGAAAGCGGCGCGCTTCAATCTCGACGGATGAACAACGAGTTGATCAAGAGCATCAAGCACCTACCTCATGATTTCTCTGCAATTGACCGATCCGATGCGTTTACGACCGTTTCCCTGCGCCTCGCGATCTGTTCCATCTTGTTGGACGTCGCCAAGCAAATGGATTCTGCCCCATTTGTCGAACCCAAGTATCTCGTTCAGGCAGCGATCCGGTTCATGGAATCACATCTCGCAGAAACCATTTCGGTGGAACATATTGCCAAGGAGGTTGGTTGCAGCCGAGCAAGGTTATTCGAACTTTTCAAAGAATCCGTTGGGATGACACCGAATGACTACTGGGTCCGTTTGCGAATCAATCTTGCCCAAAAGCTTTTGAAGAAAACCAACAAATCGATCCTTGAAATTGCGATGGACTGTGGGTTTTCAACAAGCCAATACTTCAGCAACGTGTTTCGAAAATACACTGGCGTTAGCCCATCTGACTACCGACGCACGCCCTCTCAATAGGCGGTCCAGGAACTCAGGTATCCGGCACTTCCAACCGTGAATCTTGAGTCGATTGTTTGTAGGGATTGTAAGGGTTGGGGAAGATATCCATCAAGTTTTCAGAATAATTTTGACAGCGAACTCAAATACCGCAACGTTTTCCGTGCGGGGTAACCCATGTTTTTAGGCCTCGCGCTTTGGATACCGAAGAAACTGGACCCTTGTTATGTGCACCGATCGCAATTTGAACCTTATCACCACATCTGCCAACCACAATCGACCGAACACGGAACGCAAAGCCCTTGCGGTCAATCTTGATCAACGCCGCTACGGCTCATTCGCGGAGATCGGTGCCGGGCAGGAAGTTGTTCGATGGTTTTTTCGAGTTGGGGGGGCTGCAGGCACCATTGCAAAGAGCATTTCGGCGTATGACATGACCGTCAGCGACGCAATTTATGGCTCATGCGAACGCTATGTATGTCGCAAGCGACTGGAAGACATGCTCCAGCACGAACATTTGCTGAACCTGGAACGGCTCAAGGAAAGTCGCGGAGACTCAACCGCTTTCTTTGTTTTCGCGGACACGGTTTCTGCCAGGAATTTCAAAGGGACGAACGAGTGCCACGGTTGGATGGGCGTTCGATTCCAAGCCCATCCACGCGACCAGGATAGCCAAATCATCATCCACGTCCGAATGCTCGACACGGAAAACGCACTCCAGCAAGAAGCGTTAGGAATCGTCGGCGTGAACTTGCTCTACGGAGCGTTTTTCCTACATCACGAGCCCGAACAGCTAATCGAGTCGTTGCTCGACAATTTAAGCACTCGCCGTATCGAAATCGACATGATCGAATTCTCAGGTATCGCGTTTCGCCATGTGGACAATCGCGTCATGAGCTTGCGATTGGTGCAGCTCGGATTGAGCAATGCCGCCATGTTCTCGGCGAAAGGCGAAGTCCTGCAGCCTGCCGAAGTCCTCTACAAGAAACCCATTCTGGTGGAGCGAGGAAGTTTCCGCCCAGTCACCAACGTCAATTTGGATATGCTGCAATCAGCTCATAGCAAATTCTGTCAAGAGCCCGGAGTCGAAGAGGACCAAGTCGTTACGCTGGCCGAAATTACCATGCGCAATCTGAAAGCGAATGGAGAGATCAATCTTCAGGACTTCTTGGCTCGCGTCGATTTGATGGCCGCGTGCGGGATGACGGTACTCATTTCGGACTACTTCGAATATTACCGGTTGGCAGCATACCTGGCCCGCTATACCAAAAAGAAGATTGGTATCACGATGGGTGCGGGAAGCTTATATGAATTGTTCGACTCCAAATACTATTCCGAGCTGGACGGCGGAATCCTTGAGTCGTTCGGTCGGTTGTTCAAAAACGATCTGAAGCTATACATCTATCCGCTGTTGGATAAAAATACCGGTGCGATCACCACCATCGACAACTTAAAGGTCTCGCCGGAGTTGTCAAAACTGTATCAGTACTTGATCGAAAAGGGGTGCATCGAGCAGCTCAACGAATACGATCCATCGAACCTCAACACGTTTTCCCGAGAAGTGCTGCAAATGATCCAATCCGGAGATTCCAATTGGACGCACCACGTACCGGTTGAAGTTGCTGAGGTCATTCAACGCCGTGGGTTCTTTGGATATCAGCGCAGTCAGAGCACCAAGCAATCGACGCCTGTTCTTCCGCCAAGCAGCGTCGGAAACATGCCGTTTACTTCGTACGTTAGCCACTAGGCTCTGTCCAGCTTAGTTTTTTGGGTAGTGGACCTTGTTAAAGGTCCTGTGGTTCAAGGATCTTTAACAAGATCCACTACGCCCATTCAAAATTTTTAATCTGGGCAGAGCACGAGCACAGGGCGATTCCAAGCACAAGTATTTGGGATTGGCCGGCATGCGCAGCGTTACGACTGGTTTCTTAAACTCTCGCTTTAGTAGTTGATCGCACGTTGGCGTCAACCAACGCTGCTCGCTCACTAAATGATTGGGATGATCGTTCTGATCTGTCCTTAAACGATTGGGACAATCGTTTTACTCTGCGTGATCGCAGGTATAATTCTGCGAGATTGTTGTTGTGTTCTCGCGCTAGAATTACCTGTCTTATGAAACCGAATGCGATCGACCGCCAGAGGCTGTTAGAGAAATTCCTCCAGTACGTTCGGATCGGCACTGCGGCGAATCCCAAAAGTACGGACTACCCTAGTTCACCCGGTCAACTCACGCTGGGAAAACTGTTGGTCGAACAGTTGCGGAATTTTGGCATCGCCGATGCGCATCAAGACGCGAACGGACTGGTTTGGGGAACCGTCTCTCGAACGGCACATGGCGATCTTCCCGTCGTTCTCCTCAATGCCCACTTAGACACGTCACCTGAGGCGCCCGGTGATGGCTGCAACCCTCAGGTGATCGAAAGCTATGATGGAGCGAGTATTCAACTCCTTTCGGGCGATCGCATCGAGATCGATTCAACTCCGGAAATGAAGTCATTGGTCGGGCATACGTTGATCACTACCGACGGCAGGACTTTGCTCGGGGCTGATGACAAAGCGGGTGTGGCCACGATTATGCAATGTGTCGAACATTGGATGCAACATCCCGAAATCCCTCACGGACCGATTCGAATCCTATTTACCTGCGACGAGGAAATCGGCCGGGGAACTAAACATTTTGATCTTGCCAAAGCCGCAGCTCAAATTGGTTATACGCTCGATGGCGGTGGCGCAGGCACCATCGATGTTGAGACTTTTTCGGCAGATGGAGCGACTGTACATTTTCGAGGCCGCAATACGCATCCCTCGGTTGGCAAAGGCAAAATGATCAATGCGATTCGTGCAGCTTCGAGGTTCGTCGAACTGCTGCCGAGCGAGCGATTAACCCCTGAGACGACGTCGGATCGCGAGGGTTTTATTCACCCGTATCAACTGCAAGGCGGAGTTGGGGAAGCTAGCCTGCAGTTCCTTCTCAGAGATTTTGACACTTCAAAACTGGACGACCAAGCACAACTGTTACAACAGACTGCGGATCGAGTGCTCGCCATGTATCCTGGGCTTGAAATATCGATCGATCGAGTTGTCCAGTATCGCAACATGGCAGATGTGCTAAAGCGATTCCCTAAAGCGGTCGAGCTTGCCGAACAGGCCTTTCAGGACCTCGGGTTTCCAATGCGTCGCGATTCCATTCGAGGTGGTACGGATGGAGCACTTATGAGCGAATTGGGGTTACCGACCCCCAATTTGTCAGTCGGTCAATACAACATCCATTCCGTTCGCGAGTTCGCATCGCTCGACCAAATGATTCAGGCGGCTCAGCATGTGATCAGGTTGTGCGAACTCTGGGCGACCTAGTACATCTTCAACGCTGAATACTGAGGATAGGTGTAGTGGATCTTGTCAAAGATCCCGATGCATAAGGATCTTTAACAAGATCCACTACCTTCGAAAAAAGGTGTTGGGCTAGCCGACGGTCGAGTCAAACGCTTGCATCGGAGCAAGGGCGGGGGTTGGCCGGCTAGGCTCCACCACGGTTTCGGAATCGCTCGCACGAACGGTGTCATCCGTTTTGCGAGTGGTTTTGTCGTTGAGTTCGTGGAAATCGCAGACGATGCTTTGGATCGATGGCTGGAGTTCTTCGAGCATTTCGGTGAGGGCAATGATAACGCCGTAGGTGTTGTCGTTCTTGTGATGACCGAACGCTTCGATTCTGCCAAGAACTTTACCATCGAAGAGAATCGGAAGTTTGACGAACCATCGTTCGGAGAATTCTGGCATCTTGTTTTTGTGCCAGCTCGCGTGAAATCCCTCATGCAACCAGGGCATGTTCAAGTCCAAACTGATTTTGGATAGCTCTTGTTTTTCCGCAAATTCCGTCAAGGAACTCCACACGGTTTCCCATTGTCGTGAACCCTGTAGTCGCACCATTTGTTGTCGAACGCGATCGTCCGAGATGCCACGTCGCGCTACCAGGCTCCTCGAAAAATTGAGCCCCCGTTTGATCACAAGCTCCATTTCGGCAAATCCGAAAACTCGCGTAACCATCAACGAGCCCAAAGCAAACGCCATGGTCCCTAACGAGATTGCATCGGAACGATAAATAACGCCGAGTACCGCCCCGCTTGCGGTGATAAAACTCAACAGTGTAATCACGCCGACCAAGGAACGGTTCTTGATTCCAAAACGCATCAAGTTGTGGTGAAGGTGCCCTCGATCGACCGTAAACACGCTTCGACCAGTCAGTTTGCGTCGAATAATAGCCATCGTTGAATCGAACAAGGGTATCGACATCAGAACGATCGGGATGGCAATCGAAATCGATTCTTTCTCGCTCAGCCAACTGCGCATCGCAAGAACACCGAGAATCAAACCGATCAGCATGCTTCCTGCATCGCCGAGAAACACTTTGGCCGGTGGCAGATTAAAGACTAGGAATCCTAACAATGCTCCGGCCATCGTGGCTGCAACGAGCGACTCCATGTGATTTCCCGAATACCAACCGATGGCAGAAACCGCCGAAAAGGCGATCCATCCAACCGATGAACACAACCCATCTGCGCCATCGATCAAGTTGACAGAATTAATGCAAAGCAACAGCCAGCCGAGCGTCACTGGAATGGTTAATAATCCTAGCGGCTGCGAGAAACCAAAGATGCCCAGCGTATCGATCGTAAATCCAAATGCAATGATCGATAGGCAGATGACAATTTGGCCAGCCAGCTTTTGGCGTCCCCGCAACGAAAAACGATCATCGATCATTCCGAGGATGACGATGGCAATCGATCCGATCCCCAAGGAGATCGCAAGATACAAAGTTTCTTGAAAAATCCCCCAATAGCGCTGCGTGCAACCCAAGAAAACCGCTGCAGTGATAAACAGGGTTACCAACAGCACTGGGCCGCCGCACAATGCGATCGGCTCACGATGAAGTTTGCGATGAGTATCGGGATGATCGATCATTCCCATCGAGACGGCCAATCGGCGTGCGACGGGTGTCGTGATTAGCGAAACCAGGAATGCAAAGGCTAGCGCAACAAGGGGAACAATCATAGGTAGTCGTATCAAGTTGAGGAGTTGCACAGATTCGGCGTGGGAACCATGCCGTGACCTCGTTGTCGAAGTCGCGTTCTCCTTATGATCCTTAGCCTCGTTCCATCCGTCCAGATCTCTCAGGACTTAGTAACCGTAAAAGTTGTTGCTAAGACCCAATTCTTCCTGACAACCGTTACCATTTGACAGGTGCCGGTGGAGGGGCGAGTCCTGCAATTGACATAATCGCTAAGGTCAGCGAATCCTCACGGGAGTACTCACAATTCCAGGGAATTGCCGGGGTTCAACCGTTTTTTTAAGCTAGGGGATTTCTCGGGCGGAACCGAAGACCGTCAACGGGGCTTCCCGGCGCCTTGCATGCAAACTACTTTGGGTTTTCTACCGCAAACCAACGATCTTCGAACGAGCTGCCAAGCATGGACCGCGAAAAATACCAAGAGTTGATTCAGACGTTCTTTGACTGGAATCAACCCGCCATTTCACAGATTTTTTCCGAGTTGCTATCGGCAGCGGCTGCCGAAGGGGCGTCGACCCCCGCAAACTTGATGAGTCAGAACTACGAAACGGCCCGAGCAAATCCCGAAATTCACATGCTGCCGGGCAATCTCAAAGATGCGAGGGATGCGATCTTTCCGTATTTTTGGGGCACCGACAGTTGGAATAATCCTCTTCATCT
>JBEBHM010000516.1:0-6461 GCA_040080875.1 Pirellula sp. | reverse complement strand
GAGCTCACCAACTCTACCCAAGGCTGGTTGATTGCGGGTCGAAGCACGCCAGGGACACTGACGATTTCGGCCGCAGCCTTGCAGACCTTCTCACCTACCGCGCCCAGTTTGTACACTCAAAGTCGAGCGGCTTTTTCCCTGGGTGATATCGGTCGTGCAACTTCCAACGGTTCTACGATCACCTCTGACCCAGCGGTCGATGGCTATGACGACTTTGCCACCGTTTCAACTACGTCGACTGGCCAACAGATCTCGATCATTGCGGGTAGTCCGCTGTCGGGCGGTGTAGCCCAAGTTGTTCGGAAGATCGTCCGGACAGGTTCTACGCTGGGGCTGACTGTCACGTTGCAACCTGTTGCAGGTGATTTCAATGGGGATGGAAAAACGGACTTGGCCGTGCTCGAAACGATAGGCAACATCTCCAGTGCTCCTGTTGCTGGAACAGTATACCTATTCTGGAACATTGCCAACTCTGAGCTCCCCTTCCGACCTTGTATTGGATGCGGACGAGACGATCACGTCGAGTGCGAGTACGGGCGTGCTTAATCGGATCGCGACATCGCCCAACTTGGACATCAACAACGATGGTAGAAGCGACTTGCTGGTTGGCGCAACTTATGCCGACGTCGTCGATGGTTCGTTGAAAATCGATGCCGGACACGTGTTTGTAATCCACGGAACGCCGCCTCAAACCGGCTTGCCCAGCAAATTCGGCGTACTTGCCAATCGAACGATAACGGGCAGCGGTGACTATGTCGTTGACAAAGCCACCGGCCAGCCTGCCACGTTTGTGCGCCCGTTTTCTGCGAACGCGGATGAAAACTGGTTCCGCTTCACAACCTTGGGCGATGGACTTCCAGGAAACTACCTAAGTGTCTCGCCGTATGCGACGGATCCTTATGACATTCGATCGATTGCAGCGAAAACGTTTCAAGTCGTCAATGGCCAAACGGTACCGATCGTTCCGCCAGTTGCCAATACCATCGCTGTTGGTACGCCAAGCTTGAGTACGAATCCATCGCGAGCGGGAGTTCTGGAATTTGATCTGTCGAGTATTCTACGATTGCGAGAGGACGCCGGTGCCACAGCTGCAATTGATTTCGACTACACAAGTTTGATTAGTACTGGCAACTTCTCTTCAGTGGAAGCAATCAAGAGCGCTGTGCTCGGAAACACGCTGTATTTCTATTCCTTTCATCCGTTTGGCGGAAACACCTATCAAACGGATGGTACCGTCTCAGGAACACGCCCCGTCAGTTCCACCAACATTCCATACTCGACCGACTTCCGAGTGACGAACGGCCATTTGTATTTCGTAGCACAGGGTAATCTCTGGAAGATCGAGGGCGAAGGCGCATCACCTCAGCTCCTTGCGACGGGGTTCCCTTCGCTTAGCGAAGTTGCTGAAGTTGGGGACAATGTCTTCTTTACTTCGAATAATGTGCTCTACTCGCTGGCACCCAACGGGACTCCACAAACCGTCACCATCAAAGGAAACGTGATCTCAGCACCGAATCACTTGACGATGTTCAATCTCGGCGCTGAGGCTGATGAGGCCAATCTGTTCTTCTTCGCCAATGACCCAGCGACGAATCGAGCCTTGTTTCGTTTCGACGCTGCAACGCAGTCTGTCATCGAAGTCATGTCCGGCATTTCAAATCAGTACGAAAGCAACGCCGTCGGCGGTGCTGCGGGTTCAGCTTTGTACTTCACAGTCATGTCCGGAGTCGAACAGCGTGTGCTCTGGCGGTTGACGCGATCGGGCAGCGATGTGGCACTTAGTCGAGTGCGGCTTGCCGAGGGTGGAGCGGCTGTCGCAGACTTCAGTTCGCTCACCGACGTTGGCGGTACCTTGTTTGCAATCCGAGGCTACGCGATCCGAGCCATTGCTAACGCTGGAATCGATGCCGAGCTTGTAAAGGACTTCAATCCCGGCAATATCTTCGCCACTGAATTCCCAGGTCAATTAACGGCCGTCGATTTCGGCAACGGACCTCGTCTAGTCATGTCAGCAGCAGAAATCGGAGCGCGGTCACTCGCCAATGAGCTTTGGATCTCCGACGGAACAATGACAGGAACGCAGCGCATCGGCGATGTTGATGCATCCGCGACCTACAACGGACACGTCATGACTCCAACCAACTTGACCGTTGTCGGCGGGCAGCTTTACTTCGCCGGCTTTCAAGGTGCATCGGCCACCAACCGTGAGCTATACCGCACCAATGGCACGGCCCTCGGCACAGTGCTCGTCAAGGAGTTTATGTCGGGTACCGCTGGCGGCTTTGCCAACGGTGGATTCATTGTGGGTGGCTCGACAACTGTGTTTGCGATGGCAGAACGAGTGGAGAGTGGGTTCACTCAGTTCGGAACGTTTACCAACAACAACCCCACCAAAGACATCTTGGAAGTCGACAAAAACCTTGGATTGCTGCTGACAGTCGAAACGCTGTTCGATGAACCCGTGGTCCGCTTCGACGCTCAAAAACATGCAAGCATCGACGATAGTCAATTACAAGGAATAGCGCAGTTCACATTCACCACGCTGATCACTGACGCTAGCGGCTTGAAACACATTGACCTCTTTAGCTCTGCGAACGATGCGGTTCGTGAAGCATTGCGGACCGGAAAAACACGCATGTTGATTCGCGTAAGCAGTGCGGCGACCAACGTGCAGTTGAGTATCCGTCAGTCGTTGGCCGAATCGAGCTATGGCAGCGCACCAGGTGGCCCCGGCAGTACGCGACTTGTCGTGACACCCAGCCCTGGCGTTTTGGTCGATATCTTTAGCGACAACGGCGAGCAACTAGCGGCAAGCAAACCGCTGGTAGGCATGCGCAACTTCGACGCGGGCACTTACTACGTTCACGTCATCTCGTCGGCATCGACCTTGCCAAACCCGTCATACACCATCGAGATCGCAGCCCCACCTGCTGGACAAACGCGACCGCAATACGAAGACCCTGATCGCGATGTTTTGCAGGGCAACGATGGAAATGATGTGCTCGCCGGAAATGGTGATTTCGATCGCTTGTTTGGCGGTGCGGGCAAAGACTTGTTCATCACCGATGTGCTACTCGCCACCACGCTTAGCTCGGTCGCCCAAACATTGTTGGCTGGTCCCGAAGTTCGCGACTTTAGCGCCAACGAGGATTACTCGCTGTCCAATGTTGTAGCCGCGGATTCGGTCGGAAGTTTCAAAATAGCACAGCTCGATCCGATCATTGTTTTGTCGGATCCTGTGTTGAGAAGAAAGGTAGCCGAGTCGCTCAACATTGCGACGACGAACTTCTGGACACCATTGGACACAGGCCATGATCCATTGCTGGCTCGCGACTTGCGAGGCAGCGATCTGGCCAGTCTTGTCGAGCTCGATTTGGGCTACACTCCATTCAACAATCTGACCGGTCTTGAATACGCAATCAATCTGCGATCGCTCAATCTTTCAGGCACTGATCCGGGCGACATCAACGCATTGGAACTGACCACCAGTAGTTCGACTGTCGATGCAGGTGCGCCCCTAGGGCCATCGCGATTGGAATATCTGTCGTTTGATTTTGCTTACATCGATTTTCTCGAACCATTAGCTTCGATGCATGAGTTAAAAGGCTTGTCGATGGACGGCTACAACACCAGCATCGGAGTCGACTCGTTCGCAAAGTTGGCCGATCTAAAGCAACTAAACTTTCTAAGTGCCGATGGACTTTCGTACGTGGTGCCGCTCGAACCGTTGGCAGGGTTGACCAAATTGCGAACGCTCAGCTTGACCGGCTCGTTAGTCAAAGACATTTCACCGCTCGCGTACCTGGACAAGCTTGAGCAAGTTTATCTGGCAGACAACAGGCTCACGAGAAGCGATGCGTTGGCTGGACAATGGTTTGCGGACGATTCTCACGTACCCAACGGCGCCTCCGTTGGGACAACATTCACACAAACCGGCAATTGGCAACGCAACATCCAAAGCGTGGCTGGCGTCGTCAATGGCGACTATCGCTTTCACTCGCCGATCGGTGGCCAGGAGGCGGCGGCACAATGGCAATTCACAGGCTTGCAGTCTGGCGAATATGAAGTCTGGGTGACATGGCGAGAGTTCGACGACCGGGCTTCCAATGCCTCGTTCGCAATCGAGGGAACAACGGCGGGTGCGGCTAGCGAGACAGTCACGATTGATCAACGTCTTGCTCCCGAAGGCGTGAGTTTTGGCGGTGTGACCTGGCAGTTGCTGGACACGGTTTCGTTACTGACGAATCCGACCGCTGCCGTCAACTCAGGCGTGTTGAGTGTAGTGTTGCGAGACCTACTTGCCGATCCAGCCAACGGCGTGATTGCTGCGGATGCCGTGCGGTTGGCGCGCAAGTCACAGCCTCGCTCGCTTGAACTCTTGACTCTGACCAAGAATCCCCTTGGCAACGATGCAATTGAGTTGGTCGAGACGGTACTCGTCCCCGCAATCGAAGATGCCGGTGGTGCAACTCCTTGGAATGAACTTCAATACGATCTCAACCCCAACGCACCCACCATCACTCGGACCGTACCGATACTGATTCCAGAAGTGCAAACAAGTGTTATCACAAGCGTACCGGGTTATATGCCATCGATCAGCAATGATGTGGATGGTGGCGGGGTCACGTTGAGCTACGCAAACGATTCGCCACCCCACAATGTCAATGTTGGCAGCCGGCACTTCAGCGGTGACGATGCAGTGGTCCTTCCGGACACACTGCAAAAATACTCCACAAGCAGCGTGGCATTTGAATTTTGGTTCTCGACCATGAATCAAAATTCGCAAACAATCCTTTCAGCGGTCGCCCCCAACGGCTCCAACTTGCTACGAATTGGAACGCAACATTTGGTTGGCGCGGCCAACTCGACGATCCGAATTCAACTCGGCAGTATCGTCACGTCTGTCGATTCATTTCGCAATTTGGCCGATGGCCAGCCACGTCATCTGTATGTCGCATTGAACAACTTAGGACAGGCTAGTGCAACCGCGTCGATCTACGTCGACGGAAATATCGTGGCTACACCCATTGTTTCATCGGGGGTAATTACTCTCGAAAGCGTGGTGTTGGGACAGGCACAAGCTTTAGTTGGTGGCGGCTATGTGGCATCCAATGCGTTTATCGGAACGATGGATGAAGTTCGAATTTGGTCCAAGCCACGTTCGCCAAGTCAAATTACCGGGGACAGAAGCTTGCGTTTGACTAGCTACGAACCGTTCCTCCGTGCGGACTACACGTTTGATGACGTTGCCAATAGCGCCACAGCACTGGACAACGCTAAAGACTCAGCGCGACCACCCAACATCTTGGGCTGGTGGCGTGGCGAAGGAAATGGGACTGACGTTGTGACCGGAGTTGTTGGCCAAGCTATGAACGGTGTTACTTATTCGAATGGATACGACAATACTCGTCGATCGTTTGGTTTCGACGGGGTCGATGACCTGGTTAACATTCCAAACCATGCATCACAGAATCCAAGCGGTCAGATAACCATCGAGGCCTGGGTCTATCCAACTGCCAACAAAGTTGCTTTGATCGCAGGGAAAGTCAATGGATTTCAGCTTTATACCTTTTCAAACAATGCGGTTGGGCTATTCCTGCCTGGCGTTACTAGCCTGTCCACCATTTCAACTTTGCCACTCAATCAATGGTCGCATGTTGCTGGCGTTTACCAACCATTTCTTGGCGGAAACATCGCCATTTATATCAACGGTGTGCAAATCGCATCGTCCTCGGCTCCCCCTGGACCGATTACCGTTTCGAACAACCTGTTGCAAATCGGCGGGCTCAGCGTCGCAGGCATTTTCACGGGTGCGTTCTTTCAAGGAAGAATTGATGAAGTCGGCCTTTACGGCCAAGCATTGAGCTCGGCCCAAATTGTTGACATCTACTCAAACGGCCTTCCGCACCATGGAGTTTATGGTGACACTAGCGGCGGTCCAGGCAACTCGGCACAGGCCCCGCAGTTCGTTCCAGGTCTGACGAATGTCCTTGGAAGCGGCTTGCTCGTGAACTCGGTCAACGGTTCGCTCCGACAGCTTGACGGCTTCTCAGGACTTGCGAAAGTTTACACAACAGCCACCGACATTTCGTCAACTGCGGCTGGATTCGGCCGCACTGCAACCGCCATCCAAGACGTTTACGTCGGTAAGTTCACTGGCATTTATGGTTCGAAATTCGAAGACGTCGATGGTAACGGTATCCGAAGTGCAAGCGAGCCCGGTGTCGAAGGCTGGCGAATTTTCCTAGATATTAATGGCGATAGCTCTGACGATCTATCTACTTTGACCGATCGCAACGGTGACTACGCGTTCACCAACCTCCCGTGGTCTTCGAGTTTGTATTCCGTCTGGGAAGCCACCGATCCAGCTTGGCAAGCCACTGGGCCTATGATCTACACCGACATTGCGATCAATGCGTCGACCCACTTGGCCAAATATGACTTCACCAACCAACACCGCG
>JBEBHM010000515.1:0-6466 GCA_040080875.1 Pirellula sp. | reverse complement strand
GGCCAGTTCGGCAGCTCGGTTCCAAGCCAATGAATTGCAAGTTTTTTGCGGTCTTCCTCCGCAGCTTGAGCGATTTCTTTTGCGAGTTGAGGCGTTCTCGCGTACACCCGAAAATTGGCCGACTGAACTACGGATCGTGGCCCGACAAACACTTGCGCCGAGGCTGAACCGCTCAGGCTCAAGACCCCTAACAAGATTGCCAACATGCTTCGTGCATCCATGCCCGTTTAGCTCCAGTTGATGAAGTCGTCTTTAGTCCATCCGCTTCTTGCTTAGGACTTCGCGAAGTCTAGAAGACGACCCGAAATGGTCTCTAGAGCAATCTTGAGCGAAAGTTCGGAAATTTTTGTAAATCATTTCAGGTTGCTAGCAAACCGAACCGAAGGGAAACAAGTCAGCAATACATCGAACGTCGAGACGGTTTGGAAACCACGATGACACTCAATCAAAACTTACAGATCGGGAGACTGCGAGACGGGAAACTCTTGGGCCTCATGGGGATCGCGATCTTGATGGCCTTCTTCGCATACATTGCCCGGCTGAGCGACGTGACACACGATGCCTTTCACGAGATGGCCCTCATTCGAGCTTTTGCCGAAACAGGTCAGTTTCCTCTCAACGATGTCTTCGCTTTTACTCCAACCGTTGAACCCACGGTCCATCACGAATGGGGAACGGGACTGGTTCTCTATTGGGTCGCAGGTGCTAGTCCACTGGGATTGGATGGGATGGCGATCCTGCGCATGATTTTGGTGATCGCCATCGCAGCTCTTGCCTATCGAGTCGCACGCAACAACGGCTCGCATCCTATATTGATCTTTCTTTGTGCGCCCATTTTGTTTCCTCTGTTGTGGGTCGGATTTGCAACCTTGCGAGCGCAGCTGTTTACTCTGCTGTTTCTGTTGTTGCAAATGCTGTTGTTACAATCCGATTGGCAAGGGAAACGGGCCTGGGTGGCCACATGGGCCTTGCTCTACGTCGTGTGGTTGAACATGCATGCGGGCTTCGTCGTCGGCGTGGCTATGCTCGTATTGCATGTCGGGGAGCGATGGCTGACAGAGATATGGCTCGCACCCAATCGGTTGGGTGTTCGAGCTGCTTACGATAAACTTTGGCATCATTGGATTTTGTTGCCGATCATCGTATTGGGATTGCTAGTCAATCCATGGGGACTCGCCTACGCGCCCTATCTGCTGCGCGCAATCCTCATGCCCAGACCTACGATGCTTGAGTGGCAACCTCTGTGGATGACGCATGACAGTTTCACATCCCTGGCCGCCTTTGCTTTGTCGGTGCTCGGGCTGGGTTACGTTGCCAAAAATCGCCAATGGACGCGTTTGAGAGGATGGTTGTTCTGCTGCATTGCCGCGTACATGGCGATGAAGCACATTCGTCACGGTTCTATTTATGCGTTGGTTTGGATGACGTTGATGCCCGGCTGGCTTACCCCAACAGCTTTTGGTCGATCCGCGATCGCGGCGATTACCAATTTTCGAACGATCGCGATCCGAACAGCAGGAGCCATTGCCGTGGCGTGCAGCGTGTTCCTGTATTTCCATCCACTTTGGAAAGCAACCCTGCCTAGCCAGGACCCGCACGGAGCCATGGTCTATCCGGTCGATGCGGTTAACTTTCTACGCGAGCACCAGTTCTCTGGAAATCTCATGACGCCCTTTGCAAGTGGTGCCTATGTATCGTGGATGTGTTATCCACAAATACGAGTAAGCATCGACGGGCGGTACGAAGTCGCCTATCGAGACGACGTGCTTCCAAAACACAATCGATTCTATTCAGCCGCTCCCGACTGGCGCGACATACTCCACGAGTTTGATGCGGATGCTGTCTTGGTACAGTCGGGCAGTCCGGTCAAGAAATTGCTCCATGGCTCCTCGCTGGCGTCGACCGGCTGGAATATGGTGTACGAGGACAAAGTCTTTTCCGTGTTCACGAAAGAAGTGTTCACGAAGGAAGACTCCGGTATGACGACTCCGCACCCGTGAAGCGGTTCGATTCTTGGGAGCGATCAGCGCTCAAGGCGTTATAGGGTCAGATACGACGGCGGGAATTCTTTGTTTAGCCCATATGCCGGCTCCGACAGCACCAGCGTCGTCTCCAAGCTTGGCCATCTTGATTTCAAACATGTCGTTGTAGCATTGTAGGACGTTCTTCTTGGCGATGCGAATCACCTCTTCCAAGTAGAGTTCGTGAAGCGCTTCGACAAGTCCACCGCCAAGAATAATGACTTCAGGGCAGAGCAGATGAACGAGATTCACTACGGCATAACCGACTGTCTGGGCTGCCTGCCTAACGATCCGCTCGACGGACTTGTCGCCATCTCGAATCGCTGCAGCAAGCACTTTGCTGCGTATTTGGCCAATGTCGGTGCCGGCAGCGCGGAGCAAATTGGGGGCTTCGCCTCGATAAGCGAGTTTGGCACATTCCGCAGCAATTGCCAATCGGCTGGCCTCGCTCTCAAGAGTTCCCGTCATTTCCAAGCCGCTACTGCGGTTGGTGGAAGCGATCTTGGTGTGACCGATTTCCATAGCGGACGATCGCTTGCCTCTCAGTATTTGTCCTTCGTAAACAAATCCACCTCCGATGCCGGTACCTGGAAAGATTCCAGCCACGCTCCTCGCGCCGACTGCCGCACCGATGGAATACTCGCCAAACACACCAGCATCGACGTCGTTCAAAACAGATACCGGACAATCCAGCTCGTCTTCAAGCATGGCGGCTAATGACACGTTCTTCCAACCCAGATTGACCGCTACGTTGACGACGCCGTTGTCCATATCGACGGGGCCTGGGCAACCTATCCCTAACGAGCTAAGGTTCTCGACGGACAGTCCGTTTTCGAGGAAGGTTTCGCGAATGAGTTCCGTAATTCGGATGACACCTGACTGAGCTCCCTCGGTACCCTTGGTTTTCTTGCGTTTGCGGGCGAGGATCTTGTGTTTGTCATCCATAACGATGCAAAGCATTTTGGTTCCGCCCAAATCAAAACCACAGTGAAGTGAATTCGGCATAGACTTGTCTCGAGATGATTGGACTAAATTCGTTGCAATACCAAAACGGTGTCGACCGCCTCGCCGTTGAGCTTTTGTGTCGAATCGATGTCACACCAAAAGTCATGTATGGCGATCAATTTAAATTGAGGTGCTTTTGCGAGTAGGCTCTTGATCTGCTTGGCCGAGTAAATTCGAAGCGTAATATGGTCTGAGAGTCGAAAAGAATCCTCTTTTTTCTTGACCAGCATCGAGATTCGGAGCTTTTCCAAACGTGTCTTCATGCTGGTTTCGACTACGGTCAGCGCGTAGTAGACCGACAAGTCCCCCTGCTTTGCACTCCATCGCTCCGTACCCCAAAGGTCGCCGTCGGGCGGCAACAAGTGCAACGACAAAACAAATACGCCACCCGGCTTGAGATGCTCCGCAACACATTGGAGGTGTGCCAAAGCAGCTTCCTCTGTTTCCAGGTGACGAAAGGTGTTGATGGCATTGACCACCGCATCAAATGGTTTGTCGAAGGAAAAACAAGTCATGTCTCCCACCACAAGATTCCCGGGATTCCCCTGTTTCTCAAGCTTGGATCGGCAATACTCCAAAGCCTTGGGATTCAGGTCGAGTCCTGTCATGGAATAACCTCGCGATGCCATTTCGCATATCAATCGCCCTGACCCGCACCCGACCTCCAGCACTTGCTCGACCGGAAACGGAACGTAGGTTTCGAAAACTTTGCCCAAAAACTCTGCTTCCTTCGGTGTGTCCTTTAAGAAGCCTAGTTCATACAGCTCCGGATAGTCATACCACGACTCGACGGTCTCGCTCCGGATCTCCTTTTTTTTGCTGGCTAATTTCGTCGAGCCTCTCGGTTGAGCGAGCACGACTAGTTCTTTGGCTGTCCTCTTAGTTGATAATTTAGTTGACAATTTGGGTGATAACTTGGTCGTTTTCTTGGCCGTCTTCAATGCTGACTCACTTTTCATGCGTACTCATCTTCTCCGTTCTATTCCGAGGAGGATTAAGTGCACGATTGTATGAAATTAAGTCGTGAGCGGCAGCGGGCTTTCCGAAAACTCGCGAAGTTGTTGCTTCCAAAACGAGGCCTTTTGCGGATGTGCGCTTGCAAAGATTCTAAATCGCATTCTGCGAATCACCCCCTTTTCCATAAAGCGCCCAAAGACTGTCATGGTTAATCTGTCGCCATCGGGCGCGACGACACAATCCGATTGATCGAGAGTATGGACGGCCAAACCAAAGCAATCGTCGGAGCTGACCCAAAGACCGCATTCATGTTGCGTGAACTTGGGATGGCCAAGCGAAACGAGCAATTTCGGATGAGAGTCCAACAACGACGTCTGGACGCTTAACCAGGTTTCGATACACGCGCATTGCGACTCGTGCGGGTCCACAACGCGAATGTCGATCTGGAATCCGAATCGCCAAGGAGCTGTTTCGGGGTAGGATGCGATCAAGTCGTTTAGTCTGACATAAGCGTCTCTTAGAGTGAGTTTATCCAGCCCAGCCTGCGACAACTCCGCGTCGATTGCGTCGCTTTTGGGACGAACGACCATATCCAGTTGTAGCTCGGGAGTATTCCGCGATCGCAAATGGACATGGGGGCCCTCACCACCAAGTGTTGTATTAATCGCCCAGGAGTTCGTCGCGAATTGAGCGTTGTCGTCTCGAAGTATCCAGCGCATTTACTAAACTCTATAGATCGAATTGTCTGCAGTGTGTCCCGTTCATCGAATGGGATAACACGATAGCAAGGCAAACACAAAGCAACAACCAAGCTCGCGATAGATTGCGACCCTCACCTTGATAACAGCGACACCGGATTTTTCAATCGACCGGGCAATGATGGTTGCCAAAATCGCCGCAGAAGCCGCAGGACAGATTCTCCGCGAAATGCTCGAGACGGCAGAAGTTCGCGAAAAAGGCCCCAAAGACTTGGTCACAGATGCAGATTTGGCCGCGCAGCGCGAGATCGAAAAGCAAATCCTGTCTGCGTTTCCATCCCATCGCTTTGTGGGCGAGGAGAGTTCGCAACCCCAAGATTGGGAGAAAGTGGCAGACCATGAATTGCTTTGGGTGGTGGATCCGCTGGACGGGACGGCGAACTACGTTCATCGACTGCCAAACTTCGCAGTTTCGATCGCGTTAATGCAAGGAAACCGAACTCTTATTGGCGTGGTATACGATCCCATGGCACGCGAGATGTTCTCAGCCTTGCTCGGGCGAGGGGCGACGAGAAACGACCGTTCCATCCAAAGCAGCGACTGCCAGTCGCTCGAACAAGCCATGGTCGCCGCAAGCTTTCCTCCACAAGTTCATCGTGAGTCGGTCGAAATCAAACAATTCATTGAAATCCTCCTTCGCAGCCAGAGTATTCGGCGATTGGGCTCGGCCGCACTCAATCTGTGTTACGTCGCGACCGGGCGATTGGATGCATATTGGGCAAATGAGCTCAAGCCTTGGGACTTGGCGGCAGGGTTATTGATTGCCCAGGAAGCCGGTGCAATCGCGTGCCGCTTAAACGGCGACGATGCGTCACCTTGGTTCGGGGACGTGCTGGCGTCGGCAACGCGACCTCTTTCATGCGAAATGCGAGAATGCCTGGCCGGCGCGGTTGCTACCAGAATTAGCGATTAGTTGCTTGCTCGCAATTCAATCCTCGCTCATACTCAATCCTCGTGAACTTGCCCTTCGTTTTCGCAAACCGCAGTGACCACATCATGGAAAATGAAGATGCAGCCGAATGCGGTTCCGTGACCCACTGGATTCGCGAACTAAAAGGTGGAAATCAGTCTGCAATCGAACGCCTTTGGAACCGCTACTATCTTTCCCTCTCCAGCAAAGCTCGAACGCTTTTTGGAAAGAGGTCGCGGGCAGTCCAAGACGAAGAAGATATCGCCGCTGCCGCGCTTGACTTCTTGCTATCGGATAAACTGCATAACATCAACAATCGACAAGAGTTGATAAAAGTCTTAGTCACAATCACTCGCAATAAAGTATGCGACCATAAGAGGCGTACGGGTGCGCTGACTCGAGGTGGAGGTCGCGTCTCGACCATTTGTGATTTAGATGTCCCACTACGCGAACACGTCGAAAACCTCCGATCTAAATTGGATGGCCCTGAAATTGTCGCAAAAGTTCGGGACTTGTATCGACATCTAAAGAAAAGTCTTCCCGACGAGGAACTCCAACTCATCTGCGAGCTTCGAGTGAACGGAGCACCGATCGAAGAAATCGCCGAGAAACTTGGAGTGGCAATGCGAACCGTCGAACGCAGAATCAAACTCATTCAAACGATTTGGTTGGAGACCATGCAGCTGGACGATATCGACCCATTTTCAGACTAGTGCATTGTCCAGACTAGTAATTGGGGTTGGACGTAGTGGATCTTGTTAAAGATCCCTGAACCACAGGACCTTTAACAAGGTCCACTACCCAAAAATCTAATC
>JBEBHM010000514.1:0-6467 GCA_040080875.1 Pirellula sp. | reverse complement strand
CCTACCCCTATTCGTTCTGTTTGTTTCTACCTCACAGCTAGTTGCCGACGAGCCCGTCCCTCGGTCGGCGAAGACCGTCAGGGTCGCCACTTGTCAGGCTAAAAACCGGGTCATCGACTGGCACCTCGACCAGCAGGAAGCAGCCCTGGACGCCGTTGACAAGAATCTTGACGAACTCGAAAAAATTGTTCACCTCGCTGGCGACCAGAAGTGCGACGTCTTAGCGTTACCAGAGGACACACTCGGATTGCTCAACTGGTATGGCATGAATGAACAACTCGCCAAACTAGTGTTACCAGAAGCGGTCAAACGAATGCTCGACCGACTGGGCCGAGCTGCGGCCCAACACAACATGTATTTGGTTGTTTGCAGTGATCACATCGAGACCGACGGTGCAACCTACAACACTGCGTTCTTTATCGGCCGCGACGGCAAAGAGATTGGTCGCTACCACAAAGTTTGTCCGACGTGGTCCGAAAGCGGTGGCAGACAGCGAGGCTGTACCTTTCCCGTCTTTGACACACCGGACTTGGGAACGGTTGGACTCGCCATTTGTTACGATCTCGTATTCCCAGAAACAGCGCGGTGTCTTGCACTCAACGGCGCCGACATTGTCTTCTTTCCAACCATGGGTGGTGCGGCGATCGGCGACGATGATATCGGCATTCAAGCGTTGCGAGTGCGTGCCGCCGAAAATCAAGTATATCTCGTCGTTGCTTTTCGAGGCTCTGGTTCCATGATCATCTCGCCAAGGGGCAAGATACTCGCAAAGGCCGAGGGGCCTGACGGACTAGCTGTCGTAGATATCGATCCACGCAGCGGACGCAAAGGGGGCGACTCATCCAATCAACAAGAGGACATGAGGGCGAGGCTTTTTCGTGAGCGCAATGCCCAGGCCTTTAGTATTCTGTCGGACCCAAACCCACCGGTAATGTCCAAACTCCCCTCGATGGATCGGAGCCGCGAGGAAGCCGGGCGCATGTTTGCCCGCATGCTGACCGTTGGCGACGAGGAATTCAAGCGAGCGGTCGCTTTGACCAAAAACAAAGAACAAACGCACGAGGCGATTGCAGCGTTCGAAAAACTGCAGGCGGAGTATCGCGGGAGCTGGATCGACCGCGTCGCAACCGAGAGGCTCGTCACTTTGCGAGCCCAGGCTGCGGTGCTCGGTCTGGGAATTGCTTCTCAATATCCGGGTGATGCAGGTATCGAAAAAGATCCGTCCGTGTTATTCGCAGACAACTTCGAATCGGGTGGGATGAACAAGTGGGATGAGACCAAGGGACCCATTGCCGTTTCGGAGGACCGGCCCAATTCAGGACGTTGGTGCGTTCATGTTCCGATGCATCGTGGCAAAGATACGGGCGGCGACGCGAAGAAGTGGTTTATGCCAGGAGCGGATAAAGTTTACGCTCGCTTCTACGTCAAATTCTCTTCGGACTACCAATACAACCATCACTTTGTTTGGCTTTCGGCGAACCAACGAACCAACAAGTGGTCTTCGTTTGGCAAAGCCGGCTTAAAGCCCAATGGCACTTATTATTCTGCGGGGATGGAACCATGGTTTGCATGGGGCAAGAATCATCCACCGGGTGAAGTCAACCTTTACACGTATTACTTGGACATGGAACCGGACCAAAAAATGAATAAATATTGGGGCAGCGCTTTCTTTCCACCCGGACCGGGAAAGGGGGTGGCCGCCGGCCCCAATCGAGTGATTCCGCCGCTGGATCAATGGCAATGTTGGGAGTTTATGATTCAGGCCAACAGTGCTCCGGACAAAGCGGATGGTGAGCAAGCAATGTGGGTCGACGGAAATTTGGTAGGGGAGTTTTCGGACATTCGATGGCGCACTGATCTCGATTTGAAAGTGAATTGATTATGGTTAGAGCATTACGGTTACGATTCTGGTGACCCGACGAAACAGTATTGGAAGGAAAGCCAATCGGTTTGGTTCGACGATGTGGTTGTCGCCACCAAATACATCGGCCCAATGAAAAAGTAAACAGTGATTCGAGTGCCTGCATTTCAAGGGATTGAAGACCTTCGATTTGCCCAGAGCACTTCCCCGGGGCTCGATAGTTTTGACTCGTACCGGAATTTCGAATACACTTGGGCTAAGTTTTCCGATTCGAATTTGCGTGTCGATAAATTGAGTGATTTCGTATTATGTCTCCCGATGAACGGCGCAATTTTTTGTTCGTCAAGAAATGCCATCTCGCTTTACGACAAGATGATTCTCCTGAAAAAAGGCTGGAGCGGATGGCTGCATTGCAGGATACGGCAATGATAATCCTCAAGGGAAACCCAGCCGGCTATCGAGCCTACTTGGAACGCAACTATTCTGCTCGCAGGGTCAAATTTGCAGATGGAATCTGGCAACCAACTCTCCGTTCTTGAACTTCTGGTGCGTCATGACGTTCCTTGTGTAGTCATCGGGGGATACGCCGTAACGTTTCATGGATATGTCCGAGCAACTGAAGACGTCGATCTAGTATTTCTCAGAAGTGCCGAAAACGAAGATCGTTTATTTGAAGCGCTCCGTACTATCAACGCGTGTTGGATAAGCGATGAAATCGATCCGCAAACAAGCATCGAAAAATTGGTCCCGATTACGATCGGATATGTCCGCGCAAGTCGCTTAATGATGTTGCTTACCGATGCCGGATTTGTCGATATTTTCGACTACGTACCGGGATGTCCAGACGTGAATCCAATTGAGTTATGGCAGACTTCGATATCGCACGAATTAGGCATTCGATTTGCCTCATTAACAAATCTGCGCAAAATGAAAATTGCTGCGGGTCGATTGAAAGATAGGCTTGATCTTGAAATGCTTCCACGACAGGAAGATTGAAGAAAGCTTGAGACAGTGGCGGCTATCGCCTTCTCCCACTTATCATTCTCAAAAAATACTTATGTCCCCGGAGGAAGAAATCCGATTGGCCGTGCCGCACTATTGGCCGCGTAAAAATTGCGAACGATCGGCGGGATTTCGGTCAACGACGAGTTGTTTTGAATTCCAAACCAAGTTGCAAGTTCAGCATTGTATGCAGCGAATGTGGTGACGTGCGCCACAACGTAAGCATCAATGGCTAGCCAATGAAAAACGTAGTGGAATCGCGGGGCAGTCGACGACGAAAACGAGCTAAAAGGGCACAGCCGCCTACCAAGCACAATGTCAATACGCCGCTTGGTTCAGGAACCGCAGTAATGTTGACTGACCCGTTGGTAACGGTGGTTGCAAGTCCCGCGAAGTCCGAACTCGGAAGCCCCTTGGATGGCAATCCATCCAAGTCCAGAACCCAAGTACCGGACGTCAATCCTGTAGTATCCAACGTGACTTGGGCCAAAAGTGAATTAGTCGAGATGGTTGGACGATTTGCGATGTTCGTCGGTGCAATCGTAACCTGGAATAGTTTTTGCGACGAAAGGGCGTTGAACTGAATATCGGGAATACCAGCAAATAAACCGGCGGTCGGTTTAAGGTTGATGCTAGTGATCTTGGGAGTGTTATTATCTACGCCACCAACGATCGAACCGCCGTCGTCGATGACGAAATTGAGATTGAAACCGGGGGCTACCTCTCCGGTTGCGGAAGATGCGAAAATGTTAATCACCTGATTGGCTTGGTTGGCAACCAATGTGTGATTGCCAGCGAACATGAACGCAGCATGCAAGCTTCCGTTTCCAATCGCCAACACGGTGATTGTCAAGAAAACCAGGATTAGAGACCGCATTATTTATGACCAATTGTTAAAAGGTAAGTCGGGAACGTTTTCAGGTCCAAGCCTGCCATGATTTCATCTATGCATGCAACAAAGTCCCCGTCATTTTCGATCGCCATCGTTTGCAGGATCGCCTCCAATGGCGAACCTACAGTGCCCAAAATTGCAGGCTCATCGTGCTGACGCTTATCTGACACTTGGGCTGCGGGCAAGTGGATCAAAGTTTCCTTTACTTCGGACTGCGTTCGTTGCTGCGGGTCGGAAAACATGGACGCGGTGGTAAATGTTCGCATATCGAAGGGCGGTCCCATGTGTTCCATCGCAGGATCGCTGGTTGCAAATTCAATGGAATCCAAACCAAGTGATCCGGTCCCTCTCAGTTTAGAAACTGCCCGCGCAGCGCTGCTACCTGACGGAAGGGAAATCAATCGCAACGCATTTATAAAGGATGTTTGGTTAGAGACAGCCAGAGCAATGTCGGTGGCGTTGATCTGTCGGTCATGATTGAAGTCGTATGGGCTGGTCAACGGAGCTGGATTCAAAAATGAGTTCTGATTGCTGACCACTCCGGCGATATCGGTCGCGTTGACAATGGAGTCGGTCGGGCTGTTGCCAATGTCACCAATCGCATTGCCGAAATAGAATACATCAGGAGCAGTCAATCCCGTATTTGCGTTTGCCTTCACGGTTACTCTCAACCACGTTTTCTCGATCGCATTATCAGGCCACACGAGTGTTACGCGGCTCGAACCTCCAGTCCCTGCACCTGTTCTTACCATGATACGTTTCGGAACTGGGGCAATTGCCCAACTATCCGGTGTGTCGGTGTTTCCGATGCGGAATTCAAAGTCGGTAGCGGACAACGCATTTGCAATGCTTGCGATATCGATAACAATTCCATTGATTCCACGCGAATAGTGCGTGTAATTGGCAAGCGATGCCGTGCCGTTCCGCAAAGCCACTTTGTCGGCCGCAATCGCACCATCGTCTCCAGCATTGATTAAATCGGTATTCCCATCAAAGAATGAATTGTTGAAGAAAACCCGACGTCCGGCAATCGATGCGGCCGTAGCAGTCTTGGCGGATACTTTGAGCGTCATGTTGCCCTGTTGGAATACATTAAAAACAGCAGAGTCGATGGTTTCGTTTGCCTGCTGAATCCATCCAATACCGATGTTAACCGTGTCATCATCACCCCGACGCACGACCAGCGTGTTCGACGCGTCACTGATGTTTCGAACTTCTTGTAGATTGAGCGTCAGCGTGTTGGCACCACTACCGCGAATATCAATAGATTCGACGTCAAAGAGTCGGTTGTCAGCCAGAGTGGTCAGATCCAGCAACATTCCGCTACCGTCCAGACGGAGCGTATCGTCGCCAGTGCCACCTACGATGCGTTTGAAGGTCATGTCGCTGACGGCCAGGACATCGTTCCCTTGACCGCCGATGAGCACATCAGCCCCGCCGTTGCCAACGAGCGTGTCATGATCGCGGTCACCGTTCATAGCGTCGACCCCGATTGTTCCTGTCAGAGTTTCCGCCGCCGGTGTTCCCAGATGAGTCACCGACGAAGTAAAGTCGTTGCCGCCGAAGATTACATAGCTCTCGCCTGCGTCAGATTTTGCGTTCCCCAACGCATCCGCAAGATATGCCCCAATGATCAGGTCGTCGAAACCATCACCGTTTACGTCCCCGGCATTGCTCACTGAACCGCCGCTCCGGTCAAGCCTTTCGCTCCCGAAAATGGTGATGCCTTCGATTCCAATGTTCGCCAGTTCGATGTTTGCCGGAAAGGACGATCTGCCGAATATCACATAGCTTTCGCCAATGTATGTTGCACTCCCCGTTGTAACATGCAATGCGCCGATGATTAGGTCGTCGAAACCGTCCCCGTTCACGTCTCCCGCACCGCTCACAGAATTGCCACTGAGGTCACCTGCATCTATACCGAAAATGGTGATACCAGCGGGACCTAGGTTGGCGACGTCGATTGTCACAGGGAGCGACGCTCCTCCAAAGACCACGTAACTTTCGCCAGAAGATGAACGCACATTTCGAGCCCCGATGATCAGGTCGTCGAAGCCGTCCCCGTTCACGTCCCCCGCATCGCTCACAGAACCGCCGCTGGAGTTACCGATTCCGGCACCGAAAATTGTGACACCAGCGGAGCCCGGGTTCGACAGATGGATTGTGGTTGGGAGCGACGATGCCCCAAAGATCACATAGCTTTCGCCTGCAGATTCTTTGGCATTCCCTAACGCATCCGCACGGAAAGCCCCGATGATTAGGTCGTCGAAACCGTCCCCATTCACGTCCCCCGCACCGCTCACGGCACGGCCGCTTTCGTCAATCGCATCGGCACCAAATATCGTGATGTCAGCTGAGCCCAGGTTAGTTAGATCGATGGTCGACGGCAGCGTCGAGCCGCCGAAGATCACATAGGTTTCTCCAGCGTCAGGTTTTGCATTCCCCAATGCATCGGCACCCCTTGCTCCGATGATCAAATCGTCGAAGCCGTCCCCGTTTATGTCCCCCGCGCCGCTCACGGAACAACCGCTAAGGTCACCTTCATCGGCACCGAAGATGGTGATGCCAGCGGATCCCAGGTTCGACAAAACGATCGTCGACGGTAGTATCGAATTGCCGAAGATAACATAGCTTTCGCCGGCAGCTTGTTTGGCATTCCCCGACGCATCAGCAAAGTATGCTCCGATGATTAAATCGTCGAAACCGTCCCCA
>JBEBHM010001277.1:0-1663 GCA_040080875.1 Pirellula sp. | reverse complement strand
TGGTAATACAGATCGATGGTGTCGCCAACGTTGGGTGCAACGGTGGGTTCCACTGCACTGTCACCCATGCCGCCGAAGCCAGCGGCCTGGCCGACATTCTGTGTCATCATGGAGTTACCAAAGGTACTTCCGACACGCTTGTTTCCCAATTGCTGAAAGAATCGCCCCCAAGTTTGAGTAGCAGCAAGGGGTGAAACAACTTCGCCAAACTGAACGCTGGGGTAGCCGCTGATGACCATGACTTCTGTGTCGCTTAGATCTGTCAATTCGTTTCGGATTACGGCATTTTGTTCAATGGTAAGACGCTTTGCATCGGTCAAATCCACTTTGTAGCTGGGTGCCCAGGAAAGGCCATGCGCTAGATAACTAAACTGAGCCAATTTCACCTTCGTCTTCGCTCCAGCATCCAATAGCAGTACGGGCTTGTTCTCCATCAGCGGTTCATGTTGCTGTGGTTTGCCTTCGGCATCTAATGAAGCAATCTCACTATGGTCGATATAGGAGACTCCCTTTTCCGTTTTGAGCACAAGAAATCGACTCGGATTTGGATAATTAGGAGGGAGCCAGCCACTTCTTGGGTGCAAAGATTCTTCAGGAGCGACATCAGCTATTGCGTTGTCCATTACGATACCCACGATAGGGGTTTTGGAGGTGCGACCGTATATCGTGACCTTTAGTCCTTTCAATTCATCTTGCAAGTTGATTCCTAATCCTGGCTGGTTTTTGGCGACAACCTGACGCGTTTCTACGCGAGCTTCCAGTGGTCCATCGCTCTCAACTAGAAATGTACCGTGAACGGGCTCAGGGACGTCGGCAATACGGTAGACTCCGGCCCCGGTTAGCGGCACTTGGCGTTTAATTACTGCCAACCCGTTCTTAAACAAGGCAACGGAAACAACTTTGCTCTCGACTTCTTTCTCGGTACCATCTGGATCTGCTGCGGGGGCAGCGGAGTAAACTAGCCAGGGGCACAGAATCGAAATACAATATATCTTTGTCCGTTGGGGTGCCGTAATCATCGTATTCTACTTCTGCATGTGGAGTTAAGAAGCGGTCAAATGACCCCAAGGTCTTTTTCAAGTCGGCTGAGCCGTGTTTGCAAATCGTTGACGGAATCCTTGAGTTGTTCTATTTCCGATTCCATCTCTTTGATGCGATGAATCGAATCCGGGCTTGCGACCGAGCTCGATGAAAACTGGCGATTCGGAGAACTTGTTGGTTCTACAACATCTCCCATCGCAGATATGCCAGCAGCAACTGACTTGCGAACTTGTTCAAGTTCCCATTCCGGATAGAGATTGTGGGACACAATCTGCCCTCGCCCGGGCGGGCTCAATTCGACCACGAGGTTGCGTTTCTTCAGTTCGGTAAACAATTCGGTCATGTGCTGCAAGTCATTGATAGGCTCCATGCGTGCAGCTCTCGTTCGTAGTTCGCCCATGGTCTGTTCACCTCGAAGCAGTAGTTCTGTCATGACGGCTGCTTCGACCTTGCTGATCGCCAACCAGCTGTATGCATAGTGCCTTACTTTGGTATTCCGTCCAAGTCCCTGGACGATGGTTAAAGCACCGATTGTGCGAAGCTCGTCGACGATCGTTTCGACTTGTTCGCTGCTATAGTTCGAGATTGGAGCGCGGTTCGATTTTTGATTGCAACCTGTGCA
>JBEBHM010001276.1:0-1663 GCA_040080875.1 Pirellula sp. | reverse complement strand
GGTAGCGGGACTGACGCTTGGAAGTTCTGGGCTGAACGGTGTGCGGGAAATCTGTGCGATAGCGATTGGAAAGGGATCGAAAATTGCATAGCCCGATCGGCGGGTACTTGCATGACGATGGGAACCGCTTCGACGATGGCTTGTATTGCGGAAGCACTCGGGCTGACCTTGCCCAATGCGGCCTGCGTTCCAGCGGTGGTATCCGAACATAGCCGGCTGGCGGTTGCAACAGGCCGACGGGCGGTGGAACTCGCATGGGAGAATTTGACACCGCGAAGTTTGTTGACGCGTGCCAGTTTCGAGAACGCGATGGCTACGCAATTGTCTATCAGTGGCTCAACCAACGCGATTGTGCATATGATTGCGATGGCCGGTCGAGCAGACATCAAGCTGACTCTCGACGACTATGACGCGATGTCGAAAAAGGTGCCCGTGCTCGCAGATATTCGTCCTAGCGGCAAGTACTTGATGGAGGATTTTTACGATGCGGGAGGGTTGCCGGGGTTGCTTTCTAGAATGCGAGACTTGTTGCAGCTGGAAACCAAGACTGTCAACGGATTGACATTAGGCGAGCAGATTCAGGCAGCCGAAGTGATTGACGATTCGGTCATACGAACGCGTGGTAATCCACTTTGGCCAACCGGGGGTACGTGTGTTCTTCGCGGGAATTTGGCACCCTATGGTTGCGTTATCAAAACGGTTGCGGCGGAGCCACGTTTACAAAAACACATAGGCCCGGCGTTGGTTTTCGATCACTACGCTGATTTAAAGAAATCGATCAATGATCCAGACCTAGCGGTGACAGCAGACACGGTAATTGTGCTTCGTAGCGCAGGTCCAATCGGTGCACCGGGATTTCCCGAATGGGGAATGCTACCGATTCCTGAAAAACTGCTCAAACAGGGAGTCCGAGATATGGTTCGAATTTCGGACGCAAGGATGAGCGGTACTAGTTACGGCACGTGTGTGCTTCATATTTCTCCCGAATCGCACGTTGGTGGGCCCTTGGCGTTCGTTCAAAACGGCGACTTGATCGAATTGGATGTTCCAAAAAGGAGTCTGATGCTTTTGGTCGATGAAGTGACCATGAACAAGCGGCGGGAAAACTGGGTGCCTCCTACCACGACTTGGACACGCGGGTATCATCGTATTTTTGCAGGCCACGTGACCCAAGCGCACAAGGGCTGCGATTTTGACTTTCTCCATGGCAATTCTTCGAACCGAGAACCGGATATTTTCTAATGTGGACTAATGCTGTTACTCCCGACTTGATTGCAAACAGTGTGATTGCGGTTCCGCCCCTAGCCCGCGATTCGTCTCGCAAGATCTCAGTGGTTGAGAACACCAAAATAATTCGAGCCATTGAGGCAGGTGGTGTTTCGACATTACTTTACGGTGGCAATGCCGTGTTCTATCACATGCGACTTACTGAGTATGCAGATGCGCTGGCAATTCTCGCAGAATCTGCCGCACCGAATACATGGATTGTGCCATCGGTTGGTCCGACCTACGGAATCATGATGGACCAAGCGCAGATATTGAAGGATTTTCATTTCCCAACGGTCATGATTTTGCCACAAAAAGAGATCGCTGATGAAGCGGGAATTGCGACCGGGGTTCGTCACTTCGTGGATCAGTTTGGCAAACCCATCGTGTTGTATAT
>JBEBHM010000513.1:0-6492 GCA_040080875.1 Pirellula sp. | reverse complement strand
TGGTCTTGATTGTCTGATCGTACAAGGCCTCGGTCAGACAGTCCCGCCGAACGCACTTCGAGTTGTTTCATGATGGGTCAGCAATGTGGAAGATGCTAACAATTGGGGTAGTGGAGGTTGTTAAACCTCCCAGATCGCAGAGATCTTTAACAAGATCCCTGAACCACAGGACCTTTTACAAGGTCCACTACCCAAAAATCTAAGCTGGACAGAGCACTAGACATTTCTGTCGAATAGCTGTAGCACGTTGAATAATCTTACCACAACTCCGCTCTCGTGTGGTTCATGGCGTTCGAGGTGAATTCGGGCATTTCGCTGGGCACTTAGGCAGCTTTAGGGTACGACATGGAATCTCCCAACGTTTCCTCGTCGATTGGCAATGTTCCTTCATCCGAACCAATCATTTTGGTCATGATGAGGCGAGCCGCCATGTTACTCGCTCCTGGTTTAGCAAATTGCGAAGCCAAACCAAGGAGTTTACGGCGCTGCGAAACGCGATACTCGGAGTCGGTAATTAGCTTTGACATTTCTAGCGTCACATCCTCGATCGACTTGATCGCAGATCGCGAGTGCAGTTTTCCGTGCGATAAAAATTCCGCAAACACTGGTTCGTCGCTCATCAGGTTGGGAATCGACATGCTCTTGCATCGAACGAGTAACTTTGCGGCAACGAAGGTGACTTGGCTAAGGTGATACATGACAGCCGCTGGTTTCCCCCGCGCCATCATCTCGAGCGAGACCGAACCGCTCTTCATGATGGAGCAATCGGATAGTTCGATGATTTCGCTGGTCTTGCCAGCAAAGATTTGGATCGGGAGTCTCGCATCGGTGGGTCGAAGTTGTGATCGGCACCAAAGGGCGTGGGAGTCCTTGAGTGCCGCTACCAAAAACTGAACATGGGGGAATTTTGCCGACAAGCGTCGAATGACCTCGAGCTGAAGCGGCCAAATTCGGTGTACCTCATGGTCTCGGGATCCTGGTAAGACAGCGACTTGCAAATTTTTATTGCTCTTCCACTTATCGATGAAACGGACGTCCAGCGGTTGCATGGCAATCGCATCGAAAAAGGGGTGCCCTACATACGTCGCATTGACCCGATGCCGTTCGAACCAAGGTGTTTCAAATGGCAAATTGCAAAGAACGTGGTCTACCGACTGTCGAAGTTTGCGAACTCGCCATCCACCCCACGCCCATAGCTGCGGCGGCAGGTAATAAAATACCGGCAAGTTGTATTTTTTGGCCCGCTTGGCGATGTGCCAGTTAAAGCCCGGAAAATCTACAAGTACAACACCGTCAACTTCGCCGCGCGCAAAGCATTGTTCGGCCAAATCCGCCACGCGACAAAATTCTCTGTATTTAGGAAGTATTTCCGCGAATCCCATCACCGCCAAACTAGTTAAGTCGTAGTCGAGTTCCAATCCGGCCTGGATCATTCGGCTGCCCCCCAGCCCTCGAAACGTCGTCGATGGTGACAAACTTTGAATCGAACGAATCAGGTTGGATGCGTGCAAATCCCCGCTCGGTTCACCCACTGAAAAAAAGATTCGTTTTCCCATAAAGCTTTCCGCGCCTTCCGCGAAATCTTGCTCTGACATAGTAGTTGAATTGACGACACTCAGGACGAACCGTCCTAAGCCAGTGAACTCTTTTTGATATTCGGTAGCGCGTGCTCGCACGCCTAATGACTTTTTGACTGTATACGGGAAACTGAGCAAACGAGGCAAGACGAGCAGACTTTCATGCGGTTTGCGTAGACTTTGACGATGTCAACACGACCTGTGCTCGTTTTGACCAATGATGCGAACCATGGCGTGGATCTTTGGTTGGCGATTGGCCAGAACAAGCGAATCGAGTAGCATATTCTCCGCAACTTGCCACGCAAAAGACACTTCACGCCGATCGGATCAAGATGTCGGAGAACACTCTGGAAGCCCACGAAAAAGCCAAGATCCCGTTCACGATTCGACGTGCGCACTTCGACGACCTGGACAATATCCAAGCTTTGCTCAAACCATTCGTCGATCAGCGCAAGTTGTTGCGACGCATGCAATCTGAAATCTTGCTCCTCATGAGCAACGGATTCGTCGCGGAAGTGGTTGGGGAGAACGGCGAACCCAAGATGGTCGGGTTCGCTGCGGTCGAGATCTACTCTCGCAAACTTGGCGAAATCCAGTGCTTGGCAGTCTCAGACGGTTATCAAGGGCAAGGAATCGGAAGTGCGCTGGTCAAAGCCTGCGTCGAACGGGCGCGAGAAAAAGGCATCCTAGAAGTTATGGCGATCAGTTCATCGGAAGGCTTCCTGCGCCAATTGGGTTTCGACTACTCGCTGCCGGAGCAAAAGCGAGCCCTTTTTTATCAGTTGTTCTCTCGCGACGAGATCTTCAAACAAGAATCAAACGACGAGTAGCACTATATCGTATAACAGTTGTCCCCAACTGTTCATGAACTACTTACGTTGCATTGAAGTCATCACTGAAGTGGGGCGCATCTGCCGGATGCGACATTCGTTGGGCAAAACGTCAATCAGTGGAGCGCACGGCAGTCGCATAGTCGCACTCGGCAAGTGCGACCCACTTCGACCCACGGACTAACGCTTTGGTTGCATGTACGCTTTTTTGCGTTGATACAACCTCGACCGCATTTCAAGTTCGCTGCGAAGGTTTTGGTCGGTAGTCGCTCGGAGCGCTTCGGCAACCGTGCTTTGGGCTGAAACGAAATCACCGGAAGCTGCCTGCGCGGCAGCCAAAACATCGAGCACTTGGGCAGTTGGTCCCGACGCCGCCTGCACAGCTCGCTCTGCCGTTCTAAGCGCCGTTTGGCCATTTCGGAAGTACTCGTCAGGGCAGGTGGCCATCATCCAAGCGGCATTCTGAAGCGTTCTTGCGTTTGCCCCATCTAGTTTCAATGAGAGCTGATACGCGCTGGCCGCTTCTTTCCATTTCCCAAGTGCATGGCACGTGTCTGCGTATTCCGTGGCTGCGTCCGCAGATTGGGGGGCAAGCTCCATGGCTTTGGCGTAATCGTTCAGTGCGTCTTGGCTCTTGCCTAGGGCATAAAGCGCGTGGGCTCGACCGCTGTAGGCAGCCGAGTCTTCCGGTGTGAGATCGATCGCCTTGTTGAAATCATTGAGGGCAGCTTCATGCTGATTGGCTCGAAAGAGGATTTCGCCTCGATTGAAGTAAGCGTGGGAGTACTCGGGATTGAGTCGAATGACATGCGCCAAGCTAGCTAAGGCGGCTTTGGTTTCGCCTTGGACTGCCTGCGTCACTGCGAGATTGTGGTGTGCGCGCCAGCGAGTGTTGTCCAACTCGATGGAGGTTTCGAAATCCCGTCTCGCAAGTCCATCGAGTTCCTTGGCCTCCGTCAGTTTTTGGGTGCGGATCAAGATTCCAGCTTGATCGCTGCGAGCTTCGCCGCGTCGATTAAGTGCCCAGCTCATGAGAGTTCTCGCGTACTTGCGATCATCCGCCGAGCGTCGTGAATCACCGACGACGTTCCTACAGAAATCGATAATTTGGGAATAATCCGCTACGGTCGAGGCAGAATCCGTTTTTTGATAGATCGTCTCCAGATCCTGCGATACGGCGGACCGATCGTTTTGGATTTCGTTGTCGGGAATCGGGAATTGCCAACAAAATGCTGTATTCGAACAGGCTACAGACATCGAAACAACCACGGCAAAACCTATCCACTGGACATGCTGGCAGGCACGTAACATCATCGCTTTCCATCCAATCTTGTTGTGAAAACCGCTTAAAAACCGCGGTGGCAATTGTCGTTACTTGCAATTCAGATCGCAATAGAGATATGAGGCTGGTTTCTCCAAGCAATTGTGGTTTAATCTTGGGAAATCAGCTTTGTGACCTTAAATCATATTGGTACTCGAATGAACGTTAGCGACTCCGTCGTCCGAACACTACACCAAACCCTGGTCCAAATCGCGGATATCAAGACCCAGATCGATCGCGGTCCAAAACAACTCAAAGCTGCCCAGGCACAAGTCGATGCAGTCAAAGATTTGCTCCAAAAGTGCAAGGACAGCATCAAACAAAAGAAAATGGAGGCGGATCGAAAACAGCTGCAGCTCCGAGAGCGAGAAGGAAAAATCCACGATTGGGAAGGGAAAATGAATTCGGCATCCAACAATCGTGAATACCAGGCGATCAAGGAACAAATTGCAGCCGATATGCAAGCCAACAACGTCTTGTCCGACGAAATCCTTGAAACTCTTGAAGAAATCGATAGTTTGCAATCCAACCTGAAGGATCTTGAGGAAAAACTGAGACTGACCGAAGCGGACAAAGTCAAGACGGATGCCAGCGTCGCGCAACGTATCGACACATTGAAGGGAGAATTGGTGCGAGTCGAAGGTAATTTGGCTGCGGCCGAAAAAGATCTGACTCCGGAGTTTCAAGTGGACTTCAAACGGTTGGTGAATAGCCGAGGGGAAGACGGCATGGCCGCGTTGGATGATGTCTCGTGCGGTGGATGTTGCACGGGACTTCCGCCTCGAATTTTGGACCGGCTGAGAATGGGGCAACCGATCCCTTGCCCAAGCTGCGGCCGATTGCTTTATCGAGCCGAATAATTCGTAGCAGCGGGTCTCTTCGTAGCGGCGGATCTCCGAGACGCTGGTCCTATGACTTCACAAAGCAATACAAGGCTGCGTCGGTCCGAATGTACATCACCCCTTCGGCGATCACAGGCGTGGCCATAATCCGTTCGCCAAAATCGTGCGACGAAAGGATTTTGCCTTCCCTTCCAGATTGGAGAACCGTGACCACACCGCTTTCGCTCGACAAGTAAACTTTGCCATCACCAGCGACCAGGGACGCATAGTAGTTGCCTCGCCCCTGAGCCCGCCCTTGATACAACATTTGCCCATTTTTGATGTCCAGGAGTGTAACGATGCCACTATCCTTGACCATGGTCATGACGCCGTCGTAGACCACCGAACTTGGGACCGTTGGAAGCCCGCGTCCGAAAGTCCACTTCACGTATTGAGGTGCAAGGCTCCCTCGAGTTCCTGGCTCAATCGCCACAGCCACATTTTGCGCCTTTTCAAAAACGACCGAATGTCGCTTCCACTCGTCTTCTTCGAGCAATTGGTTTTGGTTGAGATCGATACGGAAAAAACGATCCAAAACAGGACTTCCCGCGGGTAGCTCTTGCTTGGAGATCATTGCGTCTTGGTTTTTGTCATAGCTGGCGAGCGCTTGGGGAAACGGCTCCATCGAAATTCGTTCACCCGGATCTCCACCGGGAGTCCAAGTGGCGACATAGATCAGTCCCTCGTGGATCGTGGGCGTACAATCAACGATGCGAGACAGTCCGTTGTACCACCAAATCTTCTCTCCATTGGCGGGATCGTAGGCTGCCAACTGCAACGAGCCCGCTACTAAGATTTGCTTTCTTCCGTTGCGTTCCAACACAAACGGGGTCGAATAACTACGGGTCGAGTCCGTTCGAGGTGTCTTCCAAACCGTTTTCCCCGTCGCCTGGTCCAAGGCGATAATGAAGTTGTCAAGGTCATGGTCCTCGTTCAGTATGACTTTATCGTCAACTAGAATCGGTGAGCTTGCAGCCCCGAATTCGTCTTGAAAGGGACCCATACGGTGCTCCCAGAGCAGATTGCCAGACCAATCGTAGCTCAGCATGCCGTAGCTGCCAAAGAAAGCAAAGATCTGTTTGCCATTGCAAGCGGGAGTGGCGGTCGCAGGACTCCCAGTCGCGTGGACAGGCTCCAATTCTTTGGTTGGGACAACCCGCGTCCAACGCACGGCACCAGTAGCTTTGTCCAACGCAACGGTACTCAATTCATTGCGGTCTTTGTTAAACGTGGTCAGAAAGATCGAATCACCGCAAACACAGGGGGTCGAATGTCCAGACGAGAGTTCGGTTCGCCACAATTGCTTGGCACCTTGATCAAAGTCCGACGGGAGTGGCCGTTCGACTTTGGCCACACCATAATCATTTCGAAAATAAGAAACTTCTTGGGCTGACATGCTTGACAGCAACAGAAACCAACACGTCACCGCCATTCGGTACTCAGACATTCTTTCCATCACTTTCTCCAAAGCCATCGTGCAACGCGACGAACGAGTGTATCGCTTGAGGGGACATTGTATCACGGGGTTTTCAGTTACGTCTGTGACAAGGATTTCCAGCTGAGTATACTTTCGCAGCCAGCGAATTTGCGATTGTGTCAAGCGGTCGCTAATCAGCATCAGATTTCCTACTCAAACGTCCCGCATCTAACAACAAAGATCACCCTATGAAAGCCATAGCCGTCCGCCCCGGAACTCCGAATAGTGTTCACGAACGTGAAATCCCGATGCCTTTGATCGACAAGATACCGGGCGGCAAGGGAATTTTGGTCAAGGTGTTGAAGGTGGGTGTGGACGCGACGGACCGAGAAATCAACGATGCACTCTATGGAAACCCGCCACCTGGGGATGATTATCTAGTGCTTGGTCACGAGTCGTTTGGAAT
>JBEBHM010000512.1:0-6495 GCA_040080875.1 Pirellula sp. | reverse complement strand
CGACAACGTCCGATGGGACTTGTTGTCCGATGCTGCCAAGGGACCGACGGTTTGGGCTGCACTGGCTCGCAAGATGGGTCCGCAGGCACTGCGTATGAACTTGAACACTTTGCTGCGACACGATGTGCTCGCAACAGGTGCAATGGTTGATTACGTTGCTGATCGGATCGCTGATGAGTCGGAGATTCGACGATCGAAGCAGTTCCCGTACCAGTACTTCGCTGCGTACTTGAACGCGGATGACAATGTTCCGCAGAAGATCAAGTCTGCACTGCATAAGGCAGCCGAGATCGCCTGTGGAAACGTACCGGAATTGCCGGGACCGGTGGTTATTGGTCTGGACACGTCTGGATCGATGAGCAGCGCGGTCACGGGTAACCGTGGACGAGGTGCGACTTCGAAGATGCGATGCATCGACGTGGCCGCACTGTTCGCCGCAGCGATCCTACGACGCAACCCGGACAGCGTTGTGATTCCGTTCGATACGTCGGCTTACGATGCCAAGATCAATCCAAATGATTCGATCTTGAGTATTGCTGAGCGGCTGGCAAAGTACGGTGGTGGTGGAACAGATTGTTCGCTGCCGTTGGTAGCTGCCAACCAGAAGCATGCGAAGCGCAAGTTCGCCGGCATTGTTCTCGTTAGCGATAACGAGAGCTGGGTCGGAACAGGACGGCACGGTTCGACCGGTGTGATGACGGCTTGGGAATCCTTTGTTGCCAACCAGCGCAAGCTGGCGGGTAAGGAAGTCAACCCGAAGCTAGTTTGCATCGATCTGCAGCCGTACCAAACGGTTCAGGCCTGCGAGCGAGCTGACATCATGAACATCGGTGGCTTCAGTGACGCCGTGTTCAACGTGATCAGCGCGTTCCTTGCGGATGACAACCAGCGCTTTGTCGCTGAAGTCGAAGCGATCGAAATGTAGATTTGTGGCGTTTAGCGTCTCTATCACTGCATAAGCCAAATCGGGAATCTCTCAACAATCAAGAAAAGCCCGTGTTTCGAACATTCGATTCGCGGGCATTTTGGTAAAACACTTCTGAAAGCTAGTCTTTCAATGCGAGCCAAGACTGAACTAAGCCAGAACGTCGTAGCGATGCAATAGGTCGTTCTCTCCAGGCAGAAACTGCAAGATCTAATTGGCTCCGAACATAGAAATTGCTCCGCGCAGCGTCGAGAATTATTCCAAAGAACCGACGATGACTTTCCTCTGACGGGTCTGCATACGTTGCCAATGCAACTGAAAGTGCCTTTACAAACCATGAATGGCCATTTTCAACGTTTGAAATAACAACTCCGGGATCGGAAACCATAAGCGAGAAGGCATCTTGCCCCCCAAGTGTGCGCAGGATTATCGCTGCTCCTCGTTCGATCAGCGGCAAGTGATCATTGGATGCAACCTCTGAAAGAGCAAGTGTAGTGGCAAAAGCAGATGACAAACCAGAAAGGTGACTATTCGGATTTGTCGACCGCTCCCAACTCATAAACGCATGAAGGCCAGCCAGTGATGAAAGGACATGTGGCAATAGTGACGATTCGTTGGGCAAATCCAATGGAAAGGACGTGAATGGATGCGGATGTCTTTGGACTTCACGTGGAACTATGGTCTTAGCAGCGGCGACCAGCTTTGCCCGAACTTCATCGGCATTTGGAATAGATTTTAGTATGGTCCCCCACAATCCTGGGAACTGAAAACAAGTCATAATTTCTTTTGACAAACATTCTCCGAGCACCTGTAGAACTTGTGCTTTTTCGTTTTCCTCAAAATGGCGTTCGTCGTCAAAATAATGACCAAACCAAATATGCATTGCTACCGAAGGGCGAAAACGAATGAAACGAACGAAATCATTCAAATTGCCTTTTTTGTCCAGTGTGAAATTTAGGGCCCAACGCTTCAGGGGAAAGTCATCAATCTTCTCACTCTTTAACGCCTGTTCAAAATGGTTGTCGGTCATACCTTTGGCCGCTAACACTAAACCATCTGGAATTAGCATGCCTTCAAATGCGGGAAATAGAGATCGAATTTTTGACGGAAATCCTGAGAGAAGCGGTTGCCTTGTCGCCTTTAGACTTTCAAGTGCGTCGACAAACTCTGATCGACTTCCGTCCCCAGCGAACCGCATGATATGGTAGGGGATCTTTAGTATGCCTGGAACGTTGCTGATAGCAGGGAATGGTTTCTTGTTTTCACATGTCCAATCATGCTTTAAATAGACGCCGCTAACCAATCCAAAGTTTTCTTGTTCGATTTCTATGTCTTTCATGTCCCAATACTTATTTTCACCAAAAAGGTGGGGAATAAGGCTAGCGACTTCTTCGCTAAAACCGAGTTTGACAGCGATCGCAGAGAGTTTTGCATGAACTGGAGTTAGGATTTGGAGACAGTTGCCAAGCGAATGATGCGTTAGAGACTGCCAGCCATCATCTAAAATTCGTCTAAGAACGATTTTTGCAGCCCCGTCATGTAGTTGGCAATTTTCGCCAGCGAACGAATGCAAACATTCGAACACGGCATCTTTGTACTCGCTTGTAGAACTGTTGAAGTACTCTTCTAGCTCCTGCCAGCGCTCGTGCTCTTCGGACAACGTAAACAATAGAATTGCAGCCGCCCCTACACTTTCTAAATGCGCACATTCTTTTAGTTGCTCGAATAGATACGACAAAATCCATTCACGCGAATTGGGCTGTGTAACTTTGCTCAGATTGTGCTCTGCGTCAATATGAGTGAAAGCACATGCTGCATCTAGGCAAGGTCGAATACTCTGTCTCGTTCTACGATCCTGTTCTAGTACACATTCTTCAAATAGTCGGCTGGCAGTAAGTGCGCCTCGTGCCAAACGTCTTTCCAAGACACGATTGGGCCCCGATTCTGCACTGTCAAGACGCGCCAAGACATCTATTGCAACAGCTAATTCTGTATGTCTGCCGTTTTCAATTAGGGCGCTAAGGAGGAAGTGTACCACCTCTCGCCAATGAGAGTCTCCAGCAACAATCTCCAGCCTTTTTCCTAATGTAGAAGCCGATACAGACTCGTACAAAAACTCTGCAGCAAAAAATTCTTGCAGTTGGCGAACATCGAATCGAAGCATTTCGCCATTTTCTGGTGTATTAACCAAAACAAGCCTATGTGTTGTTGCCTCAACTAAAGTGCCAACCATTTTTTCCACATCACGTTCAATCATTTGATTTACAACGTCTTGAGCAAGAACTCGAAATCGTTCGCGTGGAAGACTCGTAGTTGCACCTTCGGCTGACTCGGCTTCTGCATGAAGTACAAACCCAAGTCGATTGTGTATTGAACGCAGGAGTTTTTCGTTTTCGCGAAGCAGTTTCGCGATGTTTGTATCACCCAAGTCTTTGTTGGCTTCGCGTCTGCGAATTACCTCGTAGAAATTATTGAATAGCTGCCATCGACGCTCAGGCGGTTTGTTGCCATCTCGTACAACAACCGCCATTATATGAGATTGTAGGGGTGTTCTCATCAACTCGGCAACTGCTGGTGATTCAAGTGCAGACGCTAAAGTCTTCTCAGCACGCTTCGTTTCATCGCCAGATCTTCCAATTGCAAGGACTGGCTTCGCACATTCAAACGCTTGTTTTGGATTCAAGTGAATTAATCGTACTGCTGTAGCATCCAAATCTTGAAACTGCCCTGAATAACCCTGTGGACGCGAAGTGCACAAAGTTTGCAGATCACATTTCTGCCTAAATGCAACTTCTTGAATAAAACGTTGAACCTCTTTCGCGACAAGATCTTTTGTATCACCTGGTACTTCATCAAGTCCGTCACAAATCAAAAACCAGGCACCCTTCGCAAGTGCCTTTTCCAGGTTTCCGGTTGATACTGTTCGTTCAATTTGTATGCTTAAATGTTCCGCTATGTACGTTAACAAACCCTGTGCTTCGCGACGAGATTTGGTGGCTAACCAATGAGAATAGTCTCGAAGCTCAAGTGCAATAGGGATTCTTGGTACGATTGGCCACACTGATTGCGATTCTGCAACTTCCTTTACTTCTTTTGCCAAGTCGCTCAAAGATGTGGGAACGCGAGGTCCGTTGTCATCCAGAATGATTGCTGCTCGATGTATCTGAGCGAAGTATTGACCCAAAGTAGATTTCCCTTGACCAGGTCCCCCTTGAACAAACCAAGTTGAAGAGCGTTTCGGGTGCTTGAGCCACAGACGCCAAACTTTATCTTCCACTTCAAGCTGGTTGTTGTGATTCCGACTCGATGCGCTTGCCAAGCATTTAAGCACGTCGCCTCTAAATGGAAAACTGCGATTGGTAGCGGTGGAGTCGTAAAAAAATGGTAGATCGCGAAAAAGCCTGTGAATTCCAGGTCGATTATCTGCATCAGACCCCGCTTGCTCAAGTTTTGTATGAATCTCGTTTTGAAATGGCTGAACAACAAGTGCGCGTATTATGTCATCCAAGCTTGGACGGTCTGTCTTAAATTCCTCGATCAGTCCAGCGATTACATGTCCGGGAGTAAGAAAATGACAATACTCATCTCGGATGTCGGGATATTTCGTCAAGAAATCGAGGATTTTTCGACCACCCCACACATCGAAACGCTTTTCCAGTTTTGGATTTGCATCGCCAACTTGTTTTTTTAGTACGTCAAAAGTTCCTGACTCTCCAACCGCTGAAATATCAATGTTTGTGGCAACGATCCAGTTGTCGGGCCATTGACGGTGCTGTGCTTCTTGAAACTGCTTAATTTCATTGGCAACCTGTGTTTGAATCCATTTCTGACAATCAGTACTAAGGTGCGGTTTATGGAATTTCGATTGTAGGTACCATACGCCAGACCACCTATCTGTATCGCTAGGATAGGGAGCAGTACCCTCAAAGTATCCATCTCGCCCTGCATCCGCGCCAGGTCCGAATCCCGTATGCCCTGCGCCAAGTTCACGCATTGCAATCGCGTTTACGAGATGTTCGAAGGCTGTGCTATCTAGGTGCGAGAGATCGTATGTGTCGGGCATATTTGAAGCGATTGTTAAGGAGAATGGGAAATGAGAAAATTGTAACCAGTTGTGTACCATTACGTGGCCCCGTCGCAAGTATTCATATGCGAAGCCAGTGATTTGAGCCGGAGAATCCAAGTAATCCACGTGCTAATCGAGTAGAGCAATCCTGCTTTTTCGCTGTATTTGCCAGTCGGGATTCAAAGCGATGGCCTGGAATTCGCGAAGGTAAAGTACATCCCGCCCTGCCTCAATCCTAGGAAGTGCGAGAAGATGCTCCTGAATGTCTGGAGCAAGTAGTCGCAGATTCATAATCTGCGTTACTCTGGCTCGCGTGACGTGACCAAGCGTGGCGATCTCGGCATAGTCGTGGACGTGGCCTTCGCGGATGAGGCCTTCGTAGTAGATCGCTAAAGCCATGTATCGTGTGATGCGTGGTAAGCGACCTTTGGGCTTCGCAGGTTTGGGTGGTTCTTTGCCTTCCACTAGCACTTTGTTCTTGCCGCGGCGCTGGAAGTGGAATTGGACGTCGACTTTTTCTGTATCACTCATGCTGGTACCTCAGTTAGGTCTTTCGTGGCGTGTTGTGCGCGGTTCCTGATGCCAATCGGATTGAAGGTTATCGTGACGCGTCCCGATTCACCGTCGTAGTCGACTTGTTTGACAACCAATCCGATCAGACGGATCTGGTCTCGAAGCGTCATCGATTCCCAGACCGCGTCGAACGAGAACATTGCGACTTCGGCATCTTGTTGGCTTAGTAGGCATTTGGTGATCTGGTGGATCACATTGCGAATCGTTGTCATACGACTTTCGATATGTCGTACTCGTTCTTGGAGGTCGGCTAATCTCGCGACGGCGGGCGAATCGGTTTCGTTGGGGCGGATCAGGGCGGTGGTTTTGTGGATCTCGGCTAGCCAGCGAGCCATGTCTCGTTCCAATGAGAATTTCTCGCCTTCGAGTTCTTTGAGATTGCATTTCGCTTTCTCTTGAGCCAAGGCGACTACATCTTTGAGCAGGTCCGGCGCGTAGCCGACTTTCTTGATCTGTTCGATGACGAAGTCCTCGATCTGCTTTGCGGGAATCGACTTCGATGGGCACGAATCCCAGCCTCGTTTTTGTGCGTTGGTGCAAACGTAATAGCGATAGCGTTTGTTGCCGCCCTTGGTGGTATGGTTGGGTGTCATCGCACAGTTGCAAGCAACGCAGCGTACAAGTCCCTTGAGCAACGCTCCGAACTTGTTTCGGACGGCGATGCCTCCGGTTTTGCCGTTATGTTTGAGCTTCTTGTTGACGTTGTTCCAAAGTTCTTCTGGAACGATCGCTTGATGCTCCCCTTGATGGATTTCTTCTTTGTACCGAATCTTGCCAAGGTAGGTGATGTTGGTCAGCAGTTTGAACAGCGAGCTCTTGTCGAAGTATCTGCCACCACGTTCTTTGCCTTTCTTGGTGATGCTAAGTTTATTTCGCCAATCTCGACGTTCGATCTCTTTGAGCGTGGTCACAATCGATCCACATTCAAGAT
>JBEBHM010001275.1:0-1671 GCA_040080875.1 Pirellula sp. | reverse complement strand
CTCGCCAAATCCCCAGTCAAGGAAATAAGGGCTAGGTGTTTGCCAACAGCCGCAAATTTCAATATATTCTTCGTTCGTGCGTGCACGCACGAACGTTGTGCAACCTCAGGGGACTTTATGACAGATAAAAGTGAGCTGCCAATAGCGTTGCGAGCCGCTTATTTGGCAATGCACCGACAGTCCGATGCAAAATTCGCAGAACATGGCGTTACCGCTGATCAGTTTGTGCTCCTGGCAGCTCTCTCACGCGGTAATGCCGTTACGCAACGTCAGCTCGCGCAGCGAATGCCATCAGACCCCAGTACGGTGCGTGCGATGCTGGTCTTGCTCGAAAAGAAAGGATTGGTCCAACGTGATACGCATCCCAGCGACTCACGCGCTCGTACGGTATCACTCACTTTAATGGAAAGCACTTTGCGACTTATCGGGAAAAGGTAGACGTTCCTGAATCCAAGTTTGCAGTTGACGCAAATGGAAAGCAAGTCCGTTACTTGAAGATTTCGCTTACCAATAACAAACCGCTGAAGAACCTTGAGTTTGTTGAAGGTGAAGATTTTTCGATTCCATTGATATTTGCCGTTTCGGTCGAGTCAGCGGATGATACGCACTAATGTCGGACTATTTTTCTACCTGTACGATTCGAATAGGTTTGGAGCTTACTGAGCCTGAGGCGCAAGCCGATTTCCTGCGACGTGGTTCGGCTAGCAGGCTCAATGGATTGCATTTTCACGGGGCTAAAAGCGGTATGGCGATCCTCAACGCTCGAAACTGTGTTCCACTATCCATTGCGATGCTGTTGTCGGTTTCGTTGGTGCTTGGACTTGCAGGCAATCTACGTGCTCAGCAACTCGCCGCTCGGCAACCCACTGCTTTAGTCGCGGATTTTTTCAAGTCACATTGTTTGGAATGCCATGGCGAAAGCACCAAGGAAGGTTCACTGGATATTACTACACTAAAATGGGAGGCAGGAAGCGATCTTCAAAAGCTCGTTCGAATGTACGAGCGAGTTCAAGACGGTGAAATGCCCCCCAAGTCCGAACCCGCTCCGACTGAGGAATCCAAACAAAAGTTTTTGTCAGAACTTTCGAGCAGCCTGAACCTTTTCGACAAGGAACGGATCAAACGTGACGGTCGAGCCATGAAGCGACGGCTCAACCGTTATGAATATGAAAACACCTTGAGAGACCTCTTAAACTTGCCATGGATTCAGGTGCGCAACGTGCTACCGGAGGACGGCGAAATGCATCGCTTCAACAAATCTGGCGAAGCTTTAGATGTTTCCCATGTGCAATTGTCTCGCTACATGAGTGCCGCCGATTACGCGCTCCGCCAAGCGATGATCGTCAAGTTGGAACGTCCCGAGCGAACCGCGAAGCGTTATTACGCAAGGGATGAATTTTCGCTCGTCGGCAACTTCTTACCCCGCGAAAATGGAACCTTGCCAGATCGACTTTCGTTTCCAGTCTTAGATTCGCATTCCCAGCCTGATGTTCGAAGCGGCAAAGCACCAAAATCCTCACCCGAAACGCGAGAGCGGGAAGCGGTCGGTCGGGTGTCGAGCATCTTCAGCGACGCGGGCGGTTATAGCTGGGGACAATTCAGAGTACCAGCCTCAGGAAAGTACAAACTGCGATTCAAAGGCTATTCGATTTGGGTCAGTGGCGGTGGCAT
>JBEBHM010001274.1:0-1673 GCA_040080875.1 Pirellula sp. | reverse complement strand
GTGTAGTCGATGGTCCGGCCATTGAGGCGAGCGGGAGTGCCCGTCTTGAATCGCTGCACGCGAAAACCGAGTCGCAGAAGAGCTTGGCTAATTCCCGACGTCGTTCCCTCGCCCGCTCGGCCGCCCGCTGTCTTCGCTTCGCCGGTGTGCATGATCGCTTGAAGAAAAGTACCGGTCGTCAATACGACAGCTCGACTTTGGTAGAATGCGTCGCCTCGCACGCGAACGCCGACGATCCGTTCTTTGCCATCGATGTTTTCCGTCACGAGGTCTTCGACGAGCTCTTGCCGTAAATCGAGATTGGGTGTCTCCTCGATCCGACGTTTGATTTCGAACTGGTAAGCTTTCTTGTCGGCTTGAGCTCGAGGTGAATGCATGGCCGGTCCCTTGCGGCTGTTCAGCATTCGGAATTGGATGCCGGTCCGGTCGATGGTTTCGCCCATCAATCCACCCAAAGCGTCGATTTCGCGAACGATTTGGCCTTTGGCGACGCCACCGATGGCTGGGTTGCAGCTCATTTGGCCAACGGTATCCAAATTGCCGGTTAGCAACGCGACACGCGCTCCCATGCGCGCGGCCGCCGACGCTGCTTCGGTCCCAGCGTGTCCAGCTCCAACGACCACAACGTCGTATTCGTATCGATTCATTACTTTCCGTTTTGCCTTGAAAAACCAACTATTACTTGTGTGTAGATATCGTATCCGCCAAGCCACGAATTAGCCAGGAACAACTTCGCAACCAGTTGGTTTACAATGGGCGCAGGGCCAGCCGATTGCGGCAACACCATTTGGTCGGAAGATCGTGGCTAACCATCGGTCGTCGGCTATCAGTTGTCGGCTCATTACGGCCCGATCCGTAATTCCTCTTATTCCTCACTCAAAAGATTTTTTCACTATGCGAACATTTCTGTGGAACCAAAGATAGCGATGCTCCGTCCGATGCCGTCGTACTGTTTGACGGCAAGGACACTTCAAAGTGGAACAATGCCGAGTCATGGCGGGTCGAGGACGGCGTCATGATTTGCGGCAAGAAACAGATCGTTAGCAAGGCAGAGTTCGGCGATTGCCAGGTACACATCGAATGGTCGGCCCCAGTACCGGCCTCCGGAAGCGGACAGGGACGTGGCAATAGCGGCGTCTTTCTGATGGGCAAGTACGAACTGCAAGTGTTGGATTCGTTTGACAACGTCACTTATTTTGACGGACAAGCGGGCTCGATTTACAAGCAAACACCCCCTGCGGTCAACGCCATGCGCAAGCCCGGTGAATGGAACTCGTACGATATTCTATGGACTTGCCCACGATTTAAGGAGGATGGAAGCCTTGCCTCGCCAGCGTACATCACAGCATTGCACAATGGCGTGCTGATCTTGAATCACTTCGCTTTGTTAGGCGATACGCCATTCAATCGGCCACCGCAATACAAAGCCCATTCGGCCAAGGGCCCCATCGCAATCCAGGACCATGGTAACCCCGTCCGATTTCGAAACATTTGGGTGCGAGAGTTTAAGCTTGCTCAGGGTGTACAAGAACGAGATCCCTTTTTGCGCGATGGCGCTAAGGAAACACCGCTCAAGAAGTAGTTGAGAATTTGGAATTAGGAATTAGGAATTAGGAATTATGGCACTTCCGACAATTCTTGTGCCGTCATGCGCCCCTCCGGTTCCAGCCTCC
>JBEBHM010000511.1:0-6526 GCA_040080875.1 Pirellula sp. | reverse complement strand
TCGAGGAGGCAGCAAGATGCCTATAGCACTTGAGGAAACCAAATTGCAAGGAGCAAGCCAATGACAGAACGAAAGCGAATCGCAATCCTACTTGAACTTCCAGACGACAGCTCAGGGCTTGGGATGCTTGCCTTGCGTCGCTTCCTAAAAGGGCTCATACGCTATTATGGGATGCGGTGCCTAAGTATTCGACCGCCTGAGGACACGGTGACGTTTGGGGGCAATCTAGACGGCAAGGATGAACCGCCATGCTAGAATAATTCGCACTTGAAGCTGGCACCAACATTCTCGTTGGCATCGTCACCCGCATCGTAGCGTTACTTAATCGACTCGCTGGACATTCGGACGACATCGACACCAAGACGCTGGAGACGGCGAATGGCGAGCCTATGGGTCCGACGGCTCGGTGGAAGCTAGTATTCCCAATCCTCGTGCCTCACGGGCAGGCGATTGAGTAGTTGCCGTCGCTCTTGCCACTGAGGCATATATCGATCCATCAAGGCGACAAACCGATCGTTGTGTGTTGGCTCCAGCAAATGCACCATCTCATGTACGACGATGTATTCCAGGCATTCTTGTGGTTTCTTGGCAAGATCGGTGTTCAAGCGGATGCTGGTGGTTATTGGATTGCAGCTTCCCCAGCGTGTTCGCATGCGCTGGACATAGAATCGAGCTACCTGGACGCCTAGCCTTGGCTCCCATTTGGCGATCAATGCCGGAGCGGCTTGCTTGACAAGACCTCGATACCATTCTTCAACGATTTCCTGCCGCCTGGCTTCCGCTGTGCCAGGTCGGACATGCAGCACCATCTTGCTGTGTTTGAGTAAGACGGACGGTGGTTCATCGCGCTCGATCACAGACAGAAGATAACGCTTGCCCCAAACGTAATGGCTTTCGCGTTCGAGGTACTCTCGCTCCGACTCACGTTCCTGGTCGAGAAGCTTTTTTTGCTGCTTTTTGATCCAGTCCAGTTTGGAAATGGCGAACACCCGAATCGTGTCTAGATTCATCCGCTTGGGAGCAGCAATCCGCACTCGACCCGCTGGAGGATGAACACTCAAATGAACATTCTTGATGTCCTTGAGCACCACTTCGGCTTCGATCTTTCCGAGCATGATCTTGGTAGCCATCAATATTCGCTTTGCGCCTTGATGATCAAGAAGATCCGCTCTACTTCATCGACATTCTTGAGAACGCCGTACAACGCGGCTTTAATTACCTGCTCGCGAGATTGAATGCCGCGCCAACCGTCTGGTCGGACTTGACGGACGACTTGGTCGATTTCCAGCGCCAGTTTCAGTTCCTTATCGTCATCCTGGTTGTAAGCCGCTGGCGACTCGCCGACCTGTCCGGCACCGGCAGATCGGAGATTGTTGTACAAGGCTCGTTTGCCCGGCGTATCGAGCGTGACAGGGGTGGATTCGGCAAAACCAGCCTCAACCTTTTTGGCAAGTTCCGCGATCCGCTTCAAATAAGCTTCGTACTCAATCGCCTTCGATTTTCGTGCCGCGATAATCTCGTCCAGCAAGGCGGACATCTTTTCGTAATAAGCGGGGTCGTTCAGATGTTCCTTGATAATTTTGCGACGGACGTTGTTTTCGATGGTCTCGGCAATTGCCCCCTTGTTTCCCTTTAGCCCGCCTAGCTGTTGGGCGATCGCGGCGGCGATACCGGTCTTTACGATCAAATCGAGCAGCCCCATGTTGTCGAATGGCGAGATCTTCCGTGGCTCGTCGGCTTGAACATAAGTATCGATCAGGTGCCGCATGTCAGCTTCGTAGGCTTTCATATCCAGCGATTCTCCGCTGGCGCGACGCACGATTTCCCGCACATCCAAGTAATGATTTTGCTGTTGCTTGATCCGAGCTATATCGCTGTTGCTGTAGCCCGCGTCGTCTAGCTCGTCTGAGATATTGGCATAGGCGCGCACGAGAGCCACTGTCCCCTTGTAGAGTGCCGCGCGCTGCGGCTCGCGGTCCTTGAGGTCGGTAGCAATCTCGGTATTGCCGCAAAAGTAATGAATGTGCTCCAGTTCGCCTTTGGGCGGCTCCACCGGTTCACACAGTAGGGCGAGAGCCTCCAGAGCACTATCGAGCCGCTCCTTGCCTTTCTTCAGCCGGTCTTGCACCAGTACCTTGGGATCGGCACCGCCGCTACTGTCGTCAATCTCCGACGTGTACACCGCGATGGTTTTCTCGACCTTCTTAAACAGATCCTTGTAGTCAACGATGTAGCCGAAATCCTTGTCGTCGCCATCCAACCGGTTCGTGCGGCAAATTGCTTGAAACAAACCATGGTCCTGCATCGACTTGTCGATATACAGGAATGTGCAAGGCGGCGCGTCAAACCCAGTTAGCAGTTTATCAACTACAACCAGCAGCTTCATATTCGCAGGCTCTTTGACGAACTTGCTCTTGGCAAAGTCCTCGTAGGTTTCGGTCTTGGTCTTACCCGGCTTGGCATCGACGTTCTTGAGCAACTCCATGTAGGTGTTATAAATGAACTGCTTGTCGGTTTCGGTGTTTGCGCCAACTTCCTCCTTGGTAACGTCCTGGGCTTGTGGGTTGTACGAGGTAACAATCGCGCACTTGCCTTTGAGCGGCGTTTTCTGGAACACCGTGAAATACTTGGTTGCCTCGTAGATGCTCGACGCAACCAAGATTGCATTACCACGTTCATTGGACAATCGCGGCTTGACGCTAAAATCAAACACGATGTCGCTAACGACCCGCTCCATGCGGGATCGCGAGCTAAGCACCGCTTGCATCGTTCCCCACTGCTTTTTGAGTTCGTCTTTTTGCCAGTCGTTCAGCCCTTTGGTTTTCGCGTCAAACCACTGGTCGATCTTTTCCTGTGATCCCAGACGCTGGTCGATGTCGCGGGCTTCATAAATCAAATCCAGCACGACATCGTCCTCGACCGCCTCGCTGAACTTGTACGTGTGGATGTATCCGCCAAAGACCTCCAGGCTGGTCGCCTTGTCTTTCTTGAGTAGCGGTGTTCCGGTAAAGCCAATGAACACGGCATTAGGCATCATCGCCGTCATCACACGATGCAGCTTGCCGCCTTGCGTGCGATGGCATTCGTCCACGAAAACAAACAGTTCACCAACCGTGGGGCTTGGCTGGGCTTCCAGTTCCTTAATGAACGCATCAAAGTCATCGACATCCCTCCGTCCGAACTTATGGACCAAGGAGCACAGCAACCGCGGTTTGGCTTGCCCTAACTGCGTCATCAAATCACGTCCGCTGTTAGTCCGTTTGATCGGTTCGCCGGCTTCCCTAAAGACACGCTCGATCTGCTTGTCCAATTCATCGCGGTCGGTGACGATGGCAACGCGGGCATTGGGATTGTTTTCCAAGATCCACTTGGCGAGCAACACCATCACGATGCTCTTGCCGCTGCCCTGCGTATGCCAGATGATGCCGCCCTTGCGCTGGCGTACATGCTCCTGAGCCGCTTTAACACCGAAGTATTGATGGACACGCGGCAGTTTCTTAACACCGCCATCGAACAGTACGAAATCGTGGATCAACTCGATCAGCCGCGCTTTATGGCAGAGCTTCAGTAGGTACTTATCCAGTTTGAAGCGGCTATCGTCCTGTTCATCCTCTTTCCACTTCAGAAAGAATTTTTCGGGAGTCTCGATCGAACCGTACTGGAGCCCTTCGGAATCGTTACCGGCGAACACGAATTGAATCGTGCTAAAAAACCACTGGTTGAACTCTGGCTGCTGGTTCGAGAGGCTCTGGCGGATTCCGTCGCCGATCGTTACACGACTGTTTTTCAGTTCCAGCACAGCCATAGCGATGCCGTTGATATACAGCACAAGATCGGGGCGACGCTCCAGACCACCCTTCAGCGTGACTTCCTCGACGATAACAAAGTCGTTCTTCTCTGGCTCGCGCCAATTGATCAGATGCACGGTCTCGGTGACTTTGCCTGCTTCAGTTTTGACTTTCACGCCATACCGCAACAGGTTGTAGACCGCTTGATTGTTGTCGTACAGCGACCGGTTGTGATTGTCGGCTTCCATGCGCAGGAGGTAGATCGCGCGGCTGATCTGATCGGGTGCGTAGCCAGATTTCTGGAGCCAAGCCGCAAGCAGCGAGTCCTCGACGTTGCGGTTGCCAGCGCGATCCGTCCAATTGCCGAGGAAGCGATAGCCCAGTTCATCGCGGAACAAACGGATGACGCGATCTTGAGTGGCGCGTTCGGAATTTCCAATTTGGTTCATACCTTCACCAGTTTGAACGTGATTTCGTAACGATAGAACTCAATATTGGGCGTCATCGAAAGCGCCCGGCGGATTTTCTGATCATCTTCCATCGCGATTATTATGCCGCGCACAGTTTGTCCTGATTCGGCAAGCTCCTCCTGAACGTAACCCATGTAGCGCAATGTCTGCCCAACCACAACGTCACTGGCTCGCCCCTTCTTCAGTTCGACCACTAACAGTTGGGTTTTATCCTTACTGACGGCGAGAATGTCCAATGGTCCCGTATCGGTTTGATATTGCTGTCCAACGGTTTCACCATCTTCTTTGTAAATATCGAACGTCTTGCCTAATTCTGTCTGCGCCCAATTCGTAACCAAGAAGTCTTCCAGATGTTTTTCCATCGCGAAAGCCGCAGGATCTTCGACAGCGGGATCGGTCGCGATCAACGCAGGCGGAGCGACGCCCCCGATCAACTTTTCAACCTCGTCAGCGTAGCCAGCGTTCGTGATATTGCAGACCGTACCAGTTGACCCAGTAGAATTTCTCAATCCTTGACTCAAGGACGTGCGATCTATCTTTACCGGCAACCAGTTGACAGCTCGCCGATGCGGCAGAATACCACCTGGAACATAGTAGTAACCACCTGATACCTCGCCTACATGATAGGTACCCTTGCCATCGGGGCAGAGCAAAACATCGCCTTCATTGAATTTCTTTGCGACTGTCCACAACATGCCACACGCGAGCCCAGCGGCAATCTTGGTTTTTTGTGGAAACTTAGCCAGATAAATGGGGATGTAATTTGCGTTGAAATCCTTCCATTGATCTGGCAACTTGCCGGTTAGATCTTCCGTGATGCCGTAGTCGGCACCAATAAAGTTGCCAGCAACGCACTCTGCTGCGTAGACGCTCTTACTGCCCAGCATTACTCGATAGTATGTTTTCATCGTAGGAGATTCGCTATTTCCAATCGGAGGAGTGTGGGGCATCTAGCGTGCGATTCGTTGCGCCCAATGTTGCGTTCTTGGCAGTTTTCAGATTACGTTCATTGATTGCCTTGCCAGTATTCTTCAATTTTTCCAGAGTGGCTCCCCGGTCAAGGACTGCCGGATTAACGCAATCGCATGTTCGTATTGGTCCGATGTGAATTTGGACCATCGCAGATTTTGGAGCCGTTTCCACTCGGATCTAAAACCACCCACGTTACTTTCAACCAACGCCTTCAACATCACGCTGTCGATCGGAGGATGTAGTTGACTAACGCGGACGTGAGCGTGATGACCGCCGCAGACAAAGCGACATTTTAAATAGAGGTTTATGAGCTTAGCAGCGACTCCGTGCGTCATCTTCAGGCTAAAAAGCTCCCCGGCGTCTTGTATCATTGCTACTCGCCATTGACGGTGTCGTACGTCCATACAGCTAATTTCAGGCAACTGACCTGGCAACACGAGACTTGGCACAAAACCGCAAGATTCAAGCATAAGACGCCCTTGATGGACTTTGAACCGGCATCCCAACACCGAAGCACCGCGACAGGCTGCCCAGGCGGCATAAAGATGTTGGTGCTTTTCGATGGTGTACGGAGATGTTGAGGGCGAATCCATTTTAGCCGACACTGGGACAATCGGAGCTTCGCCTTTCGTTTGTTTGGTCATACGAATCGAATCCTCCCTGTCAGCAGTTCTTGCATCATCCCCTGCTTGATTTGCCGAGCCTTGGTTAGCTTGGTTTCAGACATGGCAATTTCGGCGTCCATATCGGACAAAGCCGTCGCGATCGCTTCTTGCTCCGCAAGCGTGGGGGGAAGGGGAAGTTTGATCGAGCGAATCTGCGAAAAGTTCAGCCCTTCACGATTTCCTCCTGCTTGAAAACTATCAATTTGTCTTTGCCCTAAATCCGATAGCAACAGAGCATTGATGAAAACAGGCAACGTCTTTGAACTTTCGGTACGAATTATGCAAACGTGCTGGTTTACGTTTCCGCCCCTTAATTGCTGATTCGCTACTACGGACCTGCCAATCGAAGCTCCGGTGATGTTCAGCAGTACGTCTCCAATTCGAAGCTCTGTGGTCGCAAATGTTTTGTGAACGTCATCGGAAATGAACACTAAGTCGTCTAGTCGTAATTTACCCCAGCCAACATTCTGACTTCTAATGAAGGGACGACCGAAATCCTTGTAATTACTGTTCCCTCCGCGCGGCGTTATTCCACTGCCAACTTTAATTGTGACGTCCGCAATAGTCACCTGCTGCCAATCCTGCGGAATCACGCCAACTTCCGTTCGGTTGTAGCCCTGCTTCACTTCAA
>JBEBHM010001273.1:0-1676 GCA_040080875.1 Pirellula sp. | reverse complement strand
CCAGTTCAGGCATTTTGGTTTTAGCTGTCCAGCCTAATACCTGTTTTGCCTTCGACGCATTGCCCAAAAGTGACTCTGGGTCGGCAGGTCGAACGAAACGTTGGTCAAGCTCAACATATTTCTCCCAGTCCAAGCCTACATGTTCGAATGCCGCTTGCGTGAACTCTCGAACTGTGTAGCTAGTGCCGGTCGCGAGCAAATAGTCGTCAGGTCGATCGTGTTGCAGGATGCGCCACATGGCTTCTGCGTACTCCTTGGCGTAGCCCCAGTCGCGTGCCGAATCGATCGATCCAAGCATCAATTTGGATTGGAGCCCCAATTTGATTCGGGCCGCTGCCAGAGTAATTTTGCGAGTCACAAAATTCTCGGCTCTGCGCGGGCTCTCATGGTTGTACAAAATCGCATTGCAAAAGAACAAGGCATGCGAGTCGCGGTAGATCCGAACCATTTGCGTTGCAAACGACTTTGCACAGCCATAGGGTGAATTGGGGTTGAGCGGCGTCGATTCGTCTTGGGGACTTACGGATGGCGTACCAAATATTTCTCGGCTGCTAGCATGAAGAAATTTCGGTTTGTTGGGTTGGTCACGAAGGATCTCCATGATCCGGAGAGTTCCCATGGCAGTTAATTCGCAAGTACTCTCAGGTATTTCGAAACTGAGACCGACATGCGATTGGCCAGCAAGATGATAAAACTCGTCCGGCTGGGTATTTGCTAGGATTCTACGAATGGAAGTCGTGTCGGAGAGGTCAGCGTAGTGGAGAAACAGTCTTTGTCCGTAAATCGCTGAGTCGTTGTACTGTTCGAGGAGTCGAGGGCGATCAAGCGAGCTACTGCGGCGAACAATTCCATGGACGGTATAGCCCTTGTCCAAAAGGAGTTCGGATAGATACGACCCGTCTTGACCTGTAATTCCAGTTATCAACGCACATTTCCTGGGAGCGTTTGTTTGGCTTGTGTTCGGGTTCGGGTTCGGCTTGGAATCGGCTGGCATGAAGTTCATTGACAATTGATAACGAATAAGTGGCTGTTTCAGAAGTCGAGAAAATGCTGCTGGGGAATTCCCGTTTCCAGCACTTGATTGTAGGGCATGCCGAACGGCAATGGGAAGGCTCCCTTTGCATTTGCGATCCATCATTGCAATCCGCACAATCGTTAAAGACGCAAATCCACCGAATCTTATGACCTCGATAACTTTCAATTCTCTCGTGCGTCCCTTGGAAAGCGAACTAGTTTTTCATGACTTCCGTGTCGTTTTGTTCCGCTTCGATAGATCCCATGCCGACTTCTCTCTGCACACCCAGCACTTCAGATTCCGTGTCCAGATCCGTTATTGCAGCTGTCGATTCGGTGGAGTCTCGTTCTGTATCAATTGCCAGACTCGCGGCTAGAATGACTGACATTCCAAAGGAAGTTATTCGACAGCTCCTGTCTCCTAAAACACTCGATCTGGCGGATCGCCCCTCGGATCCGCTCCTCCCTTTGATGACTGAACTCGTTCAAGCGTCGTGCAAGAATGAATTGTCGACCACCAATACAACAGCCGAACGAGACGAAGTGAACAGTGCGAGTCTTGCCGTTTCGGTGCGATGGCTGTATCAGATGGAACCGAATTTCGGAGAGCCGTTAACCTCAAAAATCTTGCTCAAAGCGCTAATGCCACTCTATCTGGCTGC
>JBEBHM010000510.1:0-6545 GCA_040080875.1 Pirellula sp. | reverse complement strand
ACCGCTCAAGAAGGGCGAAGACACTGCGTTGTGCTAGAAATCTGCTCGACTGCGATTAACACAGATGGCAAAGCCGGTGCACAGATAGAAAACCAATCCCCAGATCGGGCACGCGCGCATCTAACCGCGAGCGGCATCGTTCACCGTGTTTTCACTTTTAAGCGTTTTGGTATTCGCAGGGAAACGCTGACCTATGCATAGCAGTATCCCAATGCCCAAACAAGCTGCTGCAAACCAATCGGCTCTCGTCAGCCGATCGCTCTTCGCATTGCGACGCAGATAATTCAGTACGGCTCCGGTTGGACATCCAAAGCGACAGTAGGCCATCGGAATTCGCCACGAAGCGACGATTCCGACTACGGCAATGGCAATGGTCGGCCATGCGGCTGCACGCCATGCGTATGCGTCAAACGGTTCGACATCGACCAAACTATATGTCAAACCAAGCGTGCCGACCAAGACGACCCAGACCAAGAGTGCCGGTCGTATCCAAGTCAAGCATCTGAGCAACCACGCGGGTGGAGGACTCGTTGCCTTCCACCGACGCGGCATCAACTGCTGCACTGCTCCATGTGCGCACAAGTGTGAGCAGTACACATTCGTTCGAGCGGCGATGGGCAATGCAATGGCTGCGGCAGAGAGGGACACAAGGCCCAATGCGTTCTGTACTGGGACACCGCTTTGAGCCCACCCAACCAGCATGGCCATCGAGATCAGATCCGCGTTCATGAACCCCAAGAAAAGTACAAGAACAATCTGATACGCGACCCGCACCTTGGAATTGCCTCGCAACGAAGTCAATCCGATGAGTAGTCCAGCAACCACGATCACCACCGTTCCAAGGCTTCTCCATAGGGCGTCGGATTTGCCAGAGCGACGGTCGATCGACGACTTCTGATCGCTATCAAATCGTCGAGCCGTTTCGATTAGTCCCTGCGCGATGGCCATGCTGGTCATCGTGGCACCCGATACCCCTTCGATCCCTTCCTCCTTGAGATCAAGCTGACTCCATTGCTTGAGCGTGTACTTCCTAAGCAGTTCGGCGAATCCTGAGTCGGCTCGGACATATCCGACGTACGGTTCGTTGTCGAAGCTACCGGCGATTGCGATCCCTACGATGACCCCACCCGGAGCCAATGCAATCCGAGTTTCCGTAGGGCCTTGGTAACCGACGATGGCGTCTGCAGCCGGTGACGTGCGAAGAATAGATCCGCATTCAACTTGAGAAGCATCGAATACTCGCCAGAGAGCATGGAGGTCTTTGTCTTGTTGGATGTCAGCAGCGTTCTCAAAGAGTTGCTTTGCGTCGTCTAGTTTTAGAGGTGTTGCGAATTTGGCCATCACCTCGACAGAACCAAGTCGGCGCTGAATCCCTTGGACCATGGCCATGGTCGTTAACGTCGCGCCGGCGACACCATCGAATTGGTTGTGCGCAGCGGCCTCGTCCCAAGTTAAACCACGCCAGCTTTGCCAGAAAGCATTGTTTTTTCGTACCAAGTCGACGTGGTCCCGTGTGTCGCCGCTAGCAAGAATTTCGACTCCTAGTATTCGATCCTTGGGATTGAAAGCGATCAACACGTTCGTTGGACCAGAGAACCCAACGAATGGATCGCTGTCGGGGGCCGTCTGAACGACGTAGCCTAGCACATGAGCGTCCACGTCTTTGACGAACCAACCGCCACGTTGGTGGGGAGCCTCACACTCGGTGGCTGTTGGGAAGAATTTTTTGACCCGATCGAGAGGGACGGACTGTTGCGATGCGAACCTTTGGATCGCAACGAGTCGTCGATGTTGGTAATGCATCGTAACGAGGATGCCGGCAAGCATCGCGACTCGACCGAGATGAATACACCAATGCTTTAGTCGTTTATCCATTCTAAAATTGGGGCGTGCAACGTTTATCGCGCCGGCAGGAATTGAACTGCATCCGCATGCACGTTCCCGCCCGCACCCTCCGTGGACAACTCGACTAGGATTCGATCACCTTGCTTGAGGGGAAACATGCCGAGAGAAATAAACTTACCATTGATCGTAGGCTTGTGTCGCATGTTGATTCGCGACTGACGAGTGACGATTCCGGCCTCGACTTTTACAGGTACTTGATCGCCACGATTCTCGTGAGGTTGATAAGCCAATCGCACCTCGACTTGTTGTTCCTTGTCACACACCCATTCAAACTTGATCGTAGCTTTCGAACCGGGGGCAGCATAGACATAATCGTTTCCCACGTATCCTTTGAGCCCGGTGCCGGAGGTCCAATTGCCTTCGGTTTTGGCTTGACGATTGTCAATGATAACTCCTGGCAAGCTGGCCGGGTCGATCCCTGTGGGCAAGCCAAAGGGGCCTGCCAGTGGCAGAGCATCGCTTGGCACGGTAACGGGCTCGCCAACGGTTTTTCGGAACGCTTTGCCGGGCAACTGCAACAGCTTTTCCATATCAGACCAATAGCGATCGTAAATCGCGGAGGGAGGGCAATCGCGTTGAACGCAGATCGAGGCCGCCTTGCCGACCACCTCGCCCATCATGCCGCACGTCTTCATGACGCGGACCGTTCCTAGAGCCTCGTGGGTTACGCTGATGCATCGGCCCGCCATGAACATGTTCTCAATGTTCCTTGAGTAAAAGCAACGATAAGGAACAGGGTAGCCGTAATCTCGATCGATGCGTCGATCGTGTTCCGCGATCGAGATGAATGGGTTGTCCGGAAATTTTTCTGCATATTGTTTCTTGGGGTAGTGCAAGTCAATACTCCAAGTGCTCGGGACGCAACCGTCCGGGAACTCTTTTTTGTTGACGATATCATCTTGGGTCAAGACCAGATCGCCGAGCAGTCGTCGCGACTCGCGGGGGCCACCAACAAACGCGACCCACGTCAAGAAAGCCGACTTGTGTTTATCAGCTCCATCGCGATTCTTCATCGCGTTGAAGGCACCGAAGACCGCTCTCAAGTTCCAATCGCGAATTCCTTCGGCATCGCCGATGGCATCTTTGTCAAAACCACTTTCCCAAAACCACTGTCCGTGGTGGTCCACCGGATAGGGAAAATCTTTCATGTTCAAATCGAGCGCCCATGGTGTTTTGGGGAATTCTTTGGGTTGACTGGCCTCGTCCCAAGCCCACATGTTGCTCATTCCCATTCGGCCTTTCTCGGCCATATCCCAATCGGCGCCGGCAAGGACCCCGAGCGTCCCGTGTCCGGTCGCATCGCAAAACAATTTGCCTACAAATCGTTTGTGTTGGCTCGTACGCGTGTCGAATGCAATGACTGCAGCAATTTGTTTTTGATTCATCTCGACTTCGAACGCATGATGATCCAAGAACAAATCGATGTTGGGCTCGGCTCTTACCAAAGCTTCCTTTTGCGCATCGCCGAATTCCTCGAAAGTACCTGGCGATTTTTTTGCTTTGTCCGCGAACTCCTCAACAATTTCTCCAACACGCGGATATTTACCACGTCGAATCAACCCCATGGCCCAGACTCGAACCTCGCTCGAACCGTTCCCCCCCAGAACAGGCCGATCTTGAATGAGAGCCACCTTGCACCCCATGCGGGCGGCCGAAATTGCGGCCCCCATACCTGCGTAGCCTCCACCCACAACCACTAAGTCGTATCCGTTCTTAAGCAAAGGTTGTTCAGGGAGTCCCAATGACGAGCGTCGCCAGGCAGGCAAGATGTCGCTGCCATTAGGGGGCGGTTCGTTGCCTTTGGTAAATACGATCGCGTCGCATCGTCCGTCAAAACCAGTCAGGTCCTTGAGGGTCAATTCGGCGTCGAGTCGAGAAATCTCGACGGTGCCACCCGATTGCCATTTCCATTCTGCTCCCGTAGTCCCAATCGTCTCTTTCAAGGGGACTCCGTCGACAAGGATTTGGAATCGACCTGGTTGACCCGGTGCGTTCCATCGAGCCACCCAATCTTTGGTTCGAACGTACACGTGATAAGTTCCGGTCTCTGGGAATTTGACTCTCGTCTCAGCATCCCCGACAGGCGATCCAAGACCGTGTGCGAGCAGATAGGGTGATCCCATTTGTCGAATGAACTGCGTATCCAGCGACCAACCTCCGTGTTTTTGAAAGCTCTCGGCCTCCACCAAAACTCGGATGGGTTTTTCTTGACAATATGCAATCGAGTGCATCCCGAGAAATAGGATGAATGAAATCACTTTTAAGAGGTTGATGCGTGTGTTCATTGGTCGATTGGGTTGATTGGATTGTCGTTAGCAAAGTGTACTACCGCGATATGAGCGTTCGCAATGCGCGTGCGCAATTCTGCTCGCATGCAGTGGAAACCGTCAAGGTTTTCGAGGCGTTGTCGAAACGCTTGACGCGTTCCGCTACGGCAGAATTGTGCACCATCATTAGTTTACGGCAAATAGGTGGTGGCTGACACAGCCACTATCAAGCTTTCCATCATTAAACCCTACCGAGTCGCTCGAGGGCTTCCTCGGCCCAAGGGCTTTGTGGTGCAAGCTGCAGAAATCGAATCCAGTGCCTCGCAGAACATTCTGCGTCTCCAATCTCGTCGAGGCACTTGGCTAAATGGTAATGAACGTCAGGGTAGCGGTCGTCTCTCAGGAGAGCTCCTTGAAAGGCGGCGATCGCAAGATCGGTTTGTCCCGTTTCCGCCAGAACACAGCCGAGGTTTGCACGTGCCTCGATGAAATCTTCGTCCAGTTCGATAGCATTATAGTAGCGCTCGCGGGCTGCGGAACTATCGCCGCTGCGATATAGCAGTTCGGCCAATTGGAAACAGATATCCGCCGAGAGGCCGTACTTGGCCAGAACGATTCGATACCATCCGATGGCGTGTTCGAGTTGGCCTGCATCCTCTAACTCTTCCGCAGTTTGGACGAGCTCCTCGCGAGTCAGCTCTTGGTCGGTGGGTTTACGCGAGACGCCCTCCATCGGCAGCGTTGCAGCGCACGGCGCCATGGCATGATCGTCGTCGTCCCAATCACCGTCGGAGAGTTCAAAATCAAGATGAAGTTGTCCGGTGGCGCTCAGCAAATGACCACCGTGTCGCAGAAGTAAACGGCGACCATCGATTACCAAATCCAAATCGATCAGCGAACGGTTTTCGACCCAAGGACCAAACTCATTCAATTGACGTTTGATGTCGGTTGGTCGTGCGCCTCGAGCAATCCAAGAAGCGAGTTGCTTGGCATTTTGTACTTGTTCGAAATCGAAGTAGGGGAGTCGATGCGCGATCTTGGTGCAACGCAGCAGCCCCATGCGAAACCAACGTCGAATGTTTCGAACAGGAGTCTTGATGAGTCCCGCCATCATGGCCGGAGTATAGAGTTGCATGTTGGAGGATTCCTCGACCACCCCCAACTGCTGCCACAATTCATGTTCATGGACAAGCGAGGTTCGCCCCTCTCGCATTCCTCGACGAATCGATTCACTCAGCAGTTCGGAGACGTCTTCGGCGGGCAATTGGTCAGCACCGATCACCACCAGATCCACGTCACCCATTGCGCGATCCAACGGATATCCCCCTTGATCGCGCACCATCTGCATGGCTTCCTTGCGAGGCATCGCACCAAGCTTGCCCACAAACGCGACTCGCTTGCCGCGAAGACTATGTGTTGCGTCCGTCGTTAGGGTCATCTCGGTTTGGCGATCAATAGGTTCCAGTCTCGCATGGCCTCGAGCAAGCTGCGATGGGTCATGTCAAATTGTAGCGGGGTCAGGGTGATATGTCCTGCGGCCAACGCATTCAAATCGGTTTCGTGGTCGGTAGGTTTCGGTGGGGGATCGTTGGTCGACCAATAGTAGTTTCGTCCCTTGGGATCTTGTCGCTTGATGTAATGATCACCATAGCGTTCAACCCCCATGGGGACACAATGCACCTCGGGCATAACGCCTGATCGAAAGGCCCGCGTTGCAGCGGTGGGTATGTTGATATTGTATAGCTCGCTGCGAGTACCTTGGATCTGCAAGATTTGACGGATTAGTCCCAAAGCCAATTGGGCAGCCGCTTGGAAGTCCGCATGCGGGTCATGTTCGAGCGACACCGCAATGCTTGGAATGCGAAAAAAAGCACCTTCGATCGCAGCGGCCACGGTTCCAGAATAGAGCACGTTGATGCCGGCGTTGAGCCCACCATTGATACCGCTCACGATCAGATCGAGGGGTTGCCCCGCCAATTCAGCAACACCCAGTTTCACGCAATCAGCCGGCGAACCGTCGACTGCCCAGCCACGAAAATAGTCCCCATCGTAAATCTCTTTGCAGGTCAACGGAGACAGATAAGTAATCGAATGCCCGACACCGCTCTGTTCCGTTGCGGGCGCAACCACAATCACATCACCAAGCTCCGCAAGCGCTTCTCGCATGGCACGCAATCCAGGTGCATATATTCCGTCATCATTCGCTAGTAGTATTTTCAACGACATGCTTATCTGTGGTTTGATTGTCTAGATTTCAAAAAGTAATGCGGCCAATGGAGTCCAAGCGTGCCGCATCAAGCCACTCAAGATGATTACACACCTGCCCATGCTTTGAAAGAGCTAATCACCGTAAAACGGTTGAGGGTTGAGGGT
>JBEBHM010000509.1:0-6553 GCA_040080875.1 Pirellula sp. | reverse complement strand
GTCCAAGACGATCGCCCGAAAATGCCATGCTATCGGAATCGCCAAAGCCCGTTCAAGTCAGATGGACGGCTGGGAGTACCGAAGGAATAAACGTTCGAATTGCCAGATAAGGTAGCGGTAGGGACTGGAGATGAAAAACGTGTCGCTCGCCCAACCGGCGACACGTTTTTTATCGTAAGGACCGAACGCGGATTGGGCCATTAAGATTCATCTGTCGCAGATGCCTTGTTGCCGCGACGTTCATTCTTGTTGCGACTAGCAGACATCCAAGTATCGATGAGTCGTAGCAATGAGTCTTGGTCTGTTCGTGTCAGCTTATCGACACCGCGCATTGCTCGAAGGAATCTCTTCGGAATGACTTCGTCGCTGAGGGGCGTTGCGTGATTGCCAGACTTCGTAACGCCAAGCAGTTCATTGGGTGTTACCTCAAGGATCTTCCCGATCGCTAAGATCAATTCGGCATGCATGCGCATTTCGCCACGTTCATATCGCGAGTAGATTGACTGGCTTGTCTTAAGCTTTTTCGCCATGTCAATCTGCGTGATGGCTCGCTCCTTTCGAATCTTCATCACTCTCTCCGCGATGGCAAGCTGACCTTTCTCGGTGGTAACTGTCTGTTGTCTCGGCACAGGTGAATGTCCAAATGAGTTTTCGGGTTGTGGTTGGAACTCTTTAGAAATCATGCCAAAAACTCCGTGTGATTCCAGGTAGACGATTGACGGATAGACTATAGACGCATAAAACGTGTCAAAAAGATTTTTCCATGTTTTTTTGAAAAATCTATCTCAAACCTTCTAGGAGACCCAATCAGGGCCCGTTTCAGCGAAGAAGAACTCGACGACATCCGACGCAACACCGACATCGTAGCCCTCATCGAAAGCTACGGCACCAAACTCAAACCAAGACCAACAGCCAATGAATACATTGGCTGTTGTCCTTTACACGATGACAAAGACGCCTCACTGCATGTCAACCGAGCCAAAGGAGTCTGGCATTGCAAAGGCGGATGCGGTGGTGGCGATTGCATCGCCTGGGTGATGAAAGCCGAAAAAGTCTCGTTCACCCATGCGGTCGAACTGCTGAAAGCCAGAGCCGTTGGCCTCATAGCTGGCAACGGAACCAAAGCCGCATTCTCACGACGGCTCGATAATCCAATCCAAACCTCGGCCGAAGATCAACAGCAACTCTACCAAGTGGCACAGTACTACCACGATCGACTCAAAGAAAACCCGGACGCCATCGAGTACCTCAAATCGCGAGGCCTCTACAACGAAGAAGCGATCACTAAATTCAAGATTGGGTTCTGCGATCGAACGCTCGGACTTCGCATCCCCAGCAGCCAATACAAAGCCGGAAAAGAACAGCGCGCAAAACTCGAATCGCTCGGCGTTATCAAACCCAGCGGTCACGAAGCGCTTCGCGGCTGCGTCACATTCCCAGTCTTTACCGGTGAAAACCGCGTTGGCGAAATCTACGGTCGTCGCATAACTCGATGCGCACCCAACGAACGGCATTGGTATCTACCTGCGTGAGCGGCTGCGATGGGGAGCAACGCAACTGCGCATTCACTTGGATCGATTGGCCGATATGGAATACATCGTGGCTCATTCGTCGGGCCGTGGCAAAGTGACAACCTATGAACTCTTGTTCGATGGTCGCGGGCGCGAGGGAGAGCTAACGCTGTGCGGTCTGATTGACCCAAGCACACTCACCGACCCAAACAGTCGTTCACCAGAACGCGAAGATTCCATGATCTTGGCACCGGTAGTCAACAAGTTGGCGGGTTCCGAAGCCAACTTGGCGGGCGCAAAAGAAAACTTGGCGGGAAACTACGACAACATGGCGGAAACTGGCTCTAACTTGGCGGGGCAAAACGACAACTTGGCGGGTGCTTCGCGGGGCCATAACGGTACGGTGACGGAGTCACACAATGAGGCTTCACCCAATGAAAACCAAAGCGAAGTCAACGACTTGGCGGAAACACCCAAAAACGCAAATGAGGAGGACAACCAAATGCCACCGCAAGCAGCATAGATGTAGATCGTAGATCAACACAACTTAACAAAACAAAAGTAACGGCCTCTTGGTTCGCAAGAACTAAAGAGGCCGTTCGCATTGGCACTCACTGAAAGATCGAAAACCCAACCCAAACAAGGAACATTCACTATGGCTAAAAAAGGCCGTCGCAAACTAGCGCAACCACTGGACAGCATACAAGACCGATTCGGCTGGCAAAGTCTCTTAAACGCTCACGTAGCGGCCTTGGAAGTTAAAAACTTCTCCAAGGACACAATCAGCCAGCGCGTCAAATACGTTCGATGGTTCGCGCTCTGGTGCATTGAACGCGGAGCAACCAAACCAGGCGATGTCGTTAAAGCCCTCGTCGAACGTTACCAACGCTACCTCTACAACCATCGGGATGCCAAAGGCAAACCGATGTCATTCCCAAGCCAACACAAACATCTTTCACACGTAAAGAGTTACTTCAGTTGGCTAGCCAGGCACAACCAAATCCTATTCAACCCAGCGTCGGAACTGGAAATGCCAAAGATCGGCCACCGATTACCCAAAGCGATTCTCAGCGCAGCCGAAGCCGATAAGGTGATTGAACAACCCGACGTCAACGACGCATGCGGATTACGCGACCGTGCCATGCTCGAACTCTTGTACTCCTGCGGCATTCGCCGCCGCGAGCTAGCGGAAATGAAACTCTAGAAAAGGAAAAGGTGTCCGAAAAGGAAAAGGTGTCCGGTACCGTTTCAATAAAAACGAGCAAATACACAGGGACTTTAGACCATTTTTATTGGCTTGGATCCATCTTCTGGTCGCTTCGCAAAGTGCCACCCACGAATGGCACTGTACGAAGGTGCTAAGTTGTTTTACTCAAAGGCGTTGTCGCCTTTGCTCAGCCGACTTCGAAGTGCGTTTCGAGGCTCGGTCATGAGGTTGTATTGATCGCGCCGGCGTTTGACGACTCGAGGCTCGAATCTTCCGGGGCGGTTGGCGACTTCGCAACTTGAGATCGCTTTAAGCATGCTCTCGCAGTAAGTCTTCCAAAATCCAATGTTCTTGTTGTGCAAAAATTCTTGCCAACTTGCCAGGACGTACTGACAAGCCGACGTGAAACTTATCGTTCGAGGAATCACTTCATTGAGCTTGGCGGCTAACGCAATCGTTGCCCGAATCAGGTTATACGCCAACATGATTGTCCAGAACTCGCGACGGATCATCTCCGGCGATTTGCATCGCAAAAAGCCAAGGTTCATGTTTGATTTGATGCTCCTGATATCGAGCTCGACGTTCCAGCGAAATCCGTACAGAGACGACAAGTCTTCCCTCGTGACGTGTTCCTCTCCTGCAGCCTCGATCATGGTGGTTACAACAACGAACGGCGCTTGTTTGCGACCATGCTCTACAATCGTGTACCCGATCTCGCGAAGCTGGATCTCTTTGGGTAGTTTTCTATAGTCTTCCTTGCTCATCCACTCGGGGCGAGCAGACCGAGGCCAAACAACGATGTGATCTTTCTTGCCAAGGCGTTTACCCTTTCGAAAATCGGTATGTTTGCTTTGGTGTTTTCGAAAACAAACGTGAACCCCTAATATCATCAGGTAGCAGATCAACCAGTAGCTGCAATAGTGCCGGTCTGCAACGACGACATCTCCCGGTTTTAGATTGCCGAAAATCTGCCTGAAGAGCGCAGTCTCACCAGTGCCGATGCCTTTGTAACGTCCCATCGCGGAGTTGATCAAACAACCTGTTGCGAGTGAGATCAATGCAACGACGCGAACGATTGGAAAGCCAAGCCCAGGCTTCTGAGCGGTGTGCTGTGGATACTCTTTTTGATTCTTTGGAGTATCCGGCATTTGAAATGTAAAGCCGTCGATCAAGTAAGCTGGTCTCTTTTTCCATCGCCACTTTGGATTGGCATTTTGTTCGTTTCTTCTCGCAACTTCGCAGCACAACTCGCTGATCGCTTCTTCGGAGAGCTTTGCTCTTGCCTTGCAGTAATCTCCCGTATTGGCATCTGGGATCTTCTTTCCCCATCGAGCCAAAGCCACACTAATCCTTGCGACGGCGGACTGGCAGGAAGCTTCTTTACCATCTCGCAGGACTTGGCTCATGAAAGCCCAAAGAACAATGGCGGTATGAAAGATTCCGCCGAAGTAGGATTGGTGCTTTTGAAAAACCTCGCGAACGAGGTCTTTATCAAGCAACTCAGCAAACGCAAGTTCCTGATTCAACAAAAATCCTTGCAGAGCGTCACGGAAAGTGAACGAGCGTTTCGTTGATGGATTTGGTATACCTGCCATAAAGAAAAACCTTCCTTGGTTGTATTTGCCAATGCACCAAGGAAGGTTTAATCGAAATTACCCAAGGCAAGGTCCGAAAAGCTATATCAAACCGCCAAGGAAGCTAGTGTCTTACAAAAAATTCCTCGCTGCCGCTAGGGAACTTGCGCAATCATCCAAAATGTACAGTGCCATTCGTGCCACCCACTGCGCGGTTCTGAAGGCGGCGAACTTCACGCTTCCAACGAGTCGATAATCACCATCGCCGCCTCATGAATCGTCCAATGTCCGAAGTTTCCCGTTGATGGCTCTAATCGGACCCCACCGTACCTCGTGTCGGTGCGTGAACAAGGCTCGATGGCTAATCGACAACGGCACTCTCACGCTGCTTTCCACTGAAGGCGGCGAAATTTACGCATCCAACGAATCGATACCGCCAATCGCCGCCTCATGTATCGTCCGTCATCGAAGTTGCCCCGCTGATTGTCTAGACATTCTAAAGATTTGTGTTCGAGAACTCGGCACTTGCGGTTGGCCGCAGGTTTTTTGCATGCGAAATGTCGCATGCAAGCTCTCGGGCGCTGAATCTTCCCAATCCTTCGTCGGCTTCTGGTCGCGTCAAATCGAGCTGCGACCGTTGCGACCTCCTTTCATCGCGTACGTCGAAATCGCAAATACTAAGTGTCTAGGGGCGTGCTTGGTTCGTAGTTCGTAGTTCTTGGTTGGCTCTCGTTCGAGCGTAGACGATTAGGTGTCGGGTGGTTTTTCGATGGCGACCAGATTCGGTTCCGTAGGAGCACATGCGTTGCGCGAACGAGGCTGGAGGCGTGAGGCTGGAGACTGGAGGAAGAGCTTGTGAGTTTACGACGGGAAGACCGTTTGTCAGTCGTAGATTCTTTCGCATCGAGCCGTCAGACAACAACAAAGCCACCAGACGATCGATTTCAGAGTTGATTGTGATATAACTCTGCCATCTTGAATTTTTGGTCGAGCAAGTGGATGATGCAGTCATGTCCGTGAAGATTGGAATTCGTGCTTGGATCGATTTTGCCTTTCGAAAGATATTTGGCAAACCAGGGAATGAGATTTGTCTTATTAGCCTGCTCAATGCAGTACTGGATTTGCAACACCCTATCGTTTCGGTCGTTTTCCTGAATCCCTTCTCCTACCAAGAATTTGAAGACGATAAACTTGTATGTGTCGACGTCAAAGCGACCGATCAAGTGGGACGCATCTTTATCGTCGAGGTTCAAATCGTGGTGCATGCGAGCTTCGCCAAACGAGCCGTATACTACGCTTGCAAGGGCTATTCTGAACAGTTGCAAGCGGGGCAGGGTTACGGCGAGTTGAAAGCAACGTATTCCGTGTGCATGTTGATGCGAGAGTTATGGGATGACGAGACCTTGCATCACCACTATCGACTGATTGAACGTACGTCAGGCAAGGTATTGGAGGAATCCATCGAGATTCACACAGTCGAGTTATCGAAGTACAATGGAACGCAGGCAACAGTGGCAGGATCGAGTGAACTTGAGCAATGGTGTTATTGGATCATGAACTCCCACCAACACACGAAGGAAGAACTGCAAGCGTTGCTCCCAGGCCTAGCGTTCTTGCAAGCCACACAAGAACTCACGAATATCCAATCGATAACGGAGGAAAAAGAAATGTACGATTCAAGAGAAAAGGCCACACTGGACTACGAATCAAATCTCATTGACGCCCGTCAAGAAGGTCGTCAAGAAGGTCGTCAAGAAGGTCGTCAAGAAGGTCGTCAAGAAGGCCGTCAAGAAGGTCGTCAAGAAGGTCGTCAAGAAGGACTGTTGGCAGGCATATTGGCTGGTAAGGTCCAGAATTACCAGGAACTGCTTGCTCGCCCTATCAATCCGATCGAAGAATTGGCGACAAAGTCCATCGAGGAGTTGCAGTCGATGATCCAAGAGCTTCAACAGCAACTGCGGCTCCGAAATCCTTAACAAGACGACGAACAGGCGATAGGCGTCCTAGGTCTAAGGTTTAAGGTCTAAGGTTTAAGGTCTAAGGTTTAAGGTCTAAGGGGGTCTAAGGTTTAAGGTTTAAGGTTTAAGGTGGTTTAAGGTCTAAGGATAGAAACCACGCCGATTATGCTCGCTGATGGAACTCGGATGCGTCCCGCCCTCAATCCTCAATCCTCAATCCTCAATCCTCAATCCTCAATCCTCAATCCTCAATCCTCAATCCTCAATCCTCAATCCTCAATCCTCAATCCTCAATCCTCAATC
>JBEBHM010001272.1:0-1684 GCA_040080875.1 Pirellula sp. | reverse complement strand
ATTGATCAGTAAGGCCAATGAAATTGCCAGTAAGCAGAAGCCTGCATGTGAAATCCATTTTCAGTTGTCAGACCGTCTCCCGCGCCTAAAGCCCAACGTTGAGCTCATGCTTTTTCGCATCGCGCAAGAAGGCATCAATAACGCGCTCAAGCATGCGCAGGCGACACGCATTACAGTGCAATTGCGCCAGACAGCCGCTGATTCGCTAGTGCTCCAAAAAACATATTTCCGGATAACCAAGGGCGCAAAAGATTAAACTGCCCGAATGGGCAAGCACTTGATCGTAAAGTTAGCAGCGGCGGATCGCGAAGAACTCAAGCGCATCGTACGAGGTGGCAAGCAGAGTGCTCGCGTGGCGACACGGGCGAGGATTCTGCTTGCAGCGGATCAGAACAAAGCCGGATACAAAGGACAAACCCAAATCCGCGAGGCGTTGGACGTCAGCGCGACACTGGTCAGTGCAACGTGTCGGCGGTATGTCCTTGAAGGACTGAAGGCGGCATTGAGCGAAAAGCCAAGGACTGGCGGCCAAGTGCCCAAGATGACCGGCGAAGTGGAAGCACAATTGCTGGCGGCTGCTTGTTCACAGCCACCGGAGAACCATGCCCGCTGGACGTTGTCGTTGTTGCGCGATCGGTTGATTGAATTGAACGTGGTTGAGAATGTGTCGTGCACGGCGATTGGCAACAGTCTAAAAAAAATGAAGTTAAGCCTTGGCGGGTAAAGAGTTGGTGTATTGGCAAGCCTGATGCCAAATACGTCGCCAAGATGGAAGATGTGCTGGATGTGTATCAGCGACCGTATGACCCAGCTCGACCGGTGGTTTGCATTGATGAGAAATCAAAGGAATTGCATACAGAAATCCGTCCCACGATTCCAGCGCAATCCGGTCGCCCCGGTTACCGTGATTACGAATACAAACGCAATGGCACCGCGAATCTGTTTTTGTGGGTCGAGCCTTTGGCGGGCCGACGTGAAGTTCGCATGACCGATCGGCGTTGCGCCGTCGATTTTGCTGAGTTGCTCGACGATCTCGCAGATCGCGTTTATCCGCAGGCCAACAAGATCGTGCTGGTGGTCGACAACTTGAACACCCATGGTCCACACTGTCTCTATCAACGCTACCCGCCAGAGGAAGCCCATCGACTAGCCAGTCGCTTCGAATGGCACTACACCCCAGAACATGGGTCGTGGCTTAATATCGCTGAATGTGAGTTGTCCGTGTTGGCACGCCAATGCACCAACAAACGCATCGCCGACCAGCAAGCTTTAGCGACCGCAACCCTTGCTTGGCAAACACAGCGCAATTCCGCGACCGCAACGATTCGCTGGCAATTTACAACCGCCGATGCACGCATCAAGCTACGACGGCTCTATCCTGTTATCTGAAAATATGATTTTTAGAGCACTAGATACAAGTTTTTCGATTCAAGTCAAATACATCAGGATTATGTTTCGCGAATAGATCCTCTAGCACTTCTGCACCAAACTTCAACTTATATAAATGCTCAGTTTCGGTAATAAAAATGGCATGATATATTGTTCCAACGATTTCACCACACTTGATTTGCCTAAACGTCTCTGGAAAGTTATTCGGCAATGTAATGTAAAGAGCTGTTTTGGCGTACTTTTGCACAAAATCTGGGAAAGCTTCAGCAAAATGAACTGTAATCCCCCACCCCAA
>JBEBHM010001271.1:0-1686 GCA_040080875.1 Pirellula sp. | reverse complement strand
TCCATCGGTGAACAATTTCGATTCTCAGGTCCAAGTCGGAAAGGATGCAGCAGTTCCCGCAAAGCCAAACGAACAGAGTTTAGGCACTTTGCAAGATAGCAGTCCTCAACTCGCTCTTGAGTCGAGCAAGTTGGACAATGCGTACGATTTTGTGGAACAAAATAAGAATACCAATCGAGCCATTGTGGAAACCATTCCTATGCCAAGTGTTAGCAGAGTAGAGGCCGAGCAGTCGTATACAGTTACTGGTCAGGTAAGTGTTCCGGATGGAGGGACGATAGTGCTGGGCGGGATCAAAAAGTTGCGTGAAGAGCAATCGCAGTCCGTTGGGGATCTATCGACCTTGATGCAAACGGTAACCCCTAGGATCATGATCCCAGAGGAGGAAGAAGTGCAGCTTTTCGCAAAAGAGTCTGAACTCAAACAAGAATTGGGCGAAAGAAAAGAACACTTTCGCCAATTACCGGATGCGGAAGTTAAAGCGCAAGTTGGAGTTACATTGAATGGAAGTGATTTGCCGATGCGTTATCCCACCCAAGAGGTTTGGGAAGAATCTGTCGTCGAAAAAGCGAAGAAGCTTGACGGCGAAACCGAGAGACTCAACGATGCGTCACAGACCGAATGGTACAGGAACGGACCGGGAACAACTAAATATTCTTCAAGAGGACAGGGCGCCGCGAACTCAGATGCACTAAGAAACGAAGCGGTCGGTAAGGATGCTGGTTTATTCTGGTACGAAAAACGAACCAAGGATGCGAATGGCAACAGTTCAATTGGTTCGGAGTCCGCTGAACAAGAAGGTAGATTCGGTTGGAAGTTCACTCCTGCTCCAAGCCCCGAGGTCGCTGCCAGTAGTCGAGGTCGGGTCACTGAAGAAGGTAAACCGATTGCACCTAAACATGTGGAAGCGATCGACGAACAATCCGCTACTGCGGAAGCCTTCTCGACCTTCTCATTGCATGTGAGCGATGTCTCGTTCAAGCTGGCTCAGACAGCGCTCAGCCAAGGACAATGGCCCGATGCCGCCAAGATTCGCATCGAAGAGTTTGTCAATGCGTTGGACTACCATGATCCATTGCCTCGAGGCAATCAAAAGGTGGCCTGCCGCGTTGAACAAGCGATTCATCCATTCCTGATGCATCGCAACTTGATGCGAGTTTCGATGCGAACCGCAGCCACAGGCCGCTCGCGGAATACTCCGCTACGGCTAACGCTGCTGCTTGATAACTCGGGTTCGATGGAGCGTCCGGATCGCCGTCAAGCAGTTTTGCGAGCCTTTCAAACACTGACCTCGCAACTGAATGCTGCCGACCAAGTGACCTTGATCAGCTTTGCCAGCGTGCCGCGACTGCTAGCCGAGAAAGTTCCTGGTAACCAAGGCGAAGCGCTTTTGCAGATCATCGAAAACCTGCCGAGCGAAGGTGGCACGAACATCGAAGCCGCTCTGTTGCTGGCTCGAGAAAAGGCCGCCGAACACCAAGTCGCTGGCGCGCAAAACCGCATCGTGTTGTTGACCGATGGAGCCGTCAACTTGGGCAATGCCAATCCCGATAGCCTTGCCAAGCTGATCACCCAAATGCGAGACAACGGTATCGCCTTCGACGCTGCCGGAATCAGTGCACTGGATCTGAACGATGAAGTGCTGGAAGCATTAACTCGCCAAGGTGACGGTCGCTACTATTTGCT
>JBEBHM010000508.1:0-6566 GCA_040080875.1 Pirellula sp. | reverse complement strand
GAATGCGATGGTCGCTCTTCACGTGGACGAGCTTCGTTGCACGAGATCCGGCGTCCGCCGATCTCTTGCTGATTCAACGCCTCGACGGCTGCCTTGGCTTCGTCACCACTCGGCATCTCCACAAAAGCAAAACCGCGTGATCGCCCCGTCTCGCGATCCACGATGATGCTAACCTTGCTAACCTGACCAAAGCGCGAGAACGCTTGCCGAACCTCATCCTCCGTTGCACGAAACGACAGGTTCCCTACATAGATATTCGTCACTGACCAAACCCTCTTACAACGACCCGCGCGTCGTCACCGTCAAGCACTTGACGTATGATCCTACACAAGTCAAAAACCTACGAGCCGATCTCTCAAAAGAAAATCCCAGCACGATGTCCGGACCGTCCCCGTGATACAGCTCCCTGAAAAAAACCGCGGAGCGTCAACCATCTTCTACAACACAAGGACTTCAACAGAACCAAGCGCGATCAAGGTTGGCAAACCTAGGCAACAACGATTGGATTATCGGACGCCCGAGATGCCAAGTCAACGGAGAAATTAAACAAAAAACATCGAAAAAACTCGACCTGGATTGACCGCCTTACCAAGTCTTTCTATTTTTCTTGCCACTGGCTTTCGATAGCATGATTACGACAATAAAAACAAAAAGCACGAGTGGAATTAAGCAGCTCATCATGCCGACCAAGATGCCTACCCACGTAGGCGCTGCGACGGAAATGGGTGAGGTCTCTCCCCATGCCGTCGGCTTTGATACGCCGACGATCGCCGTGTTGTTCGGCTTGGAAATCGCCAGTAGAACTTCCCTGGCAGTCGCGTCGTCGAGTGCGGCGAGCAATTGATAATCGTCTTTAGAACCTGCTGCCGTGCTGTCGAATCGTTCGGCAAATACCTCTTGAATTGCCTTTTCAAGGGCGGCATCATCATCGGCTCTCCGGTAGCTGTGGACCCGCGTCGCCAGAGAATGATCCTGCTTCATGTCCACTCCAATGGCGTCTACGATAATGCCTCGAGACAAAATGTCCGGCAAATACGATTCGAGTAACCGGTGATCCTCGGCCTCGCCATCGCTTACGATCAACAGGCGATAGGTTCCGTAGTACTGTTTTTCACGAGCCTTGAGCAACGCCTCGGCGCCGTCTCGAATTCGCTCTCCCAATGGCGTCCCACCATCGGCTCGCAAGGAACTGATGAGCTGAGATGCAACGCCAACGGAAAGTGGCTGCAGCGGCAGTGCCCAGTGGTCTTTGGTTCTCGATCCATTGAGCAGCAATAAGCCGAGTTTGGTCTCACGATGGAACTGCTTGAGCACCGAAGCGAGCGCTTTCTTGGCGGCGTCGATCCTACTGCTGCCAGTCTTCATCCGATTGTTCATGGAGCCTGAATCGTCCAGGACAATCACGACGTTTTCTTGCGCACTCACACCGCTTGACCACAGCCCAAAGAATGATGCGCAGGTCACCAGCACTATCGCGAGCATCGTTTTCATGGTTGAACTTTCTTTAGACTTAATCGATCGGCTAGCGCCTTAGGCTCAATGATTCGTATGATCTATGATGCTGGAATGCAGGCACAAGGTTGGACGCGGACGGCACATGGAATGTACCAGGTACTTTTTGTCCCTAGTGCCGCTTCAACGCTAAATACTGAGGCTGGGCGTAGTGGATCTTGTCCAAGATCCCGTTGCTGCAGGATCTTTAACAATATCCACTACCCCAAAAATAACGATTGAAGAGGCACTTGGGCTAGAAATTAAAATCGCTGGGTTTAAGTGTTTCCGCACTCACTTTGATGATTCTAAACTCGACTCGCATGTTCTCTTTGGCTTCCTCGATGCTCCTGGGCTTTGGAATAACGGGTTCTGTAATACCCGCCCCCACAGGAACGATCTGCGACAAGTCAAAATTGATTCCGGATTGCTTGGCGTATCGCTGAAGCTCGGCAAATACGGACTCGGCTCTCGACTTGGACAGATTGAGTGCGGCTTGCATCGTGATCAACGGGTCTGGGTTACTTCCCCCGAACGAGCCTCCCTTGATATGTTCCAAAACCTCTTTGGTGCGGCTTAGATCCAGCGGCTTGCCGTTCATGAAGTAGCGAAAATTTCCACCCGTACCAGTCTGTTGGATGACACCTTTGGCGATCCCACTCCGAACCAAATCCAACAGAGTCTGGGTCGGGTCCGAATGACCTCGAATCACTACGCGTGCGTTTCCGAACTTGCTGGCTTCGCGAAGCGCTCGATCGAAATCTGCTCCATAGCGGTCAGACGGAAAATCACTTTGATTTGGCTCAAACCCTATCGTAAAGCTCACGATAGTACTCGAGTCCAAGTTCTCGCCAAGAAACAAATCGGTCGACTCAGCGCTTGCGCTGAAGTGCTCTTTGCTGCTGGGCAACACAAACTCGATGCCGGATTGCTTGGCGATGTCCTTGTAAGCGGTCTCTGAAAAATCGTTGGGGTCATAGCCATGTCGATCTTTTGCGTATCCCCAAGTCTTTGCTAATGTTAGCGATTCGCTCATTTTCTTATCGAATCCGCTCAAGTTCCCTTTGTCCAAGAAAAAGGCAAGTTGCCCAGTCAATCCCACAAAGGAACAATCCAACAGCAATCCATGAGCGTCCTCCTCTAACGTAGGAATCGTTTCCTTGCCGAATATGCGCTGCGATAGTGCCAAGATTTGCTCGTAGTCTTTGGCTAGTTTCTTCGTCTCTTCGAAACTCTTGCGCATGGCAACCAACTGAACCGTGGCCTTGAGCTGGCCAGCCACGAACTTCTTGACCCAATCTTTGTTTGCGTCATACCAGTCGCGTCGCACGGCGTACACGTCCGCAATCGATCGGCTCATTTGAGCCGTGCTGTTGACAACATGCGCACCGGCAACCGTACCTTCAGCACCACTTCCTTCTTGATTGAGGCCAGTACATAATCCCATCATGTCGGGCGTGATCACACAGCAAGCATCGATCGATGGATCCTTTCGAAATGCATCTGCAGGGCCATTGGCACCTGTTATGTCTTTGGTCCAAACGATGGTAACTTCTGATTTCTCTATTTTGGCAGCCGTGAGCGAATCGTATAGCAAACCCACGTGCGGGCCACCCTGTTGGCAAGCTATCTTCTTGTTCTTAAGGTCGTTTAAGTTTCGAATGCCTTTTCGGGCCACGATATGGTCTCCGGCACTCCACGACAACTGCAGGATGATCACCGGTTTGGTTCTTGGGTCCTGACCGAGCACCTCGCCCGCCAAACCAATCATGTGCATCGTTCCACGAAGGAACGGAGACTTGCCCGACATGTAGTTTTGGACTTGTCCGACGAAGTCGTCGCCGGGCACCAATTGCATATCCAAACCAGATTGTTGAAAAATGGTGGAGGGCTTCGTCTTGAGGTCGCCATTGGCGAGAAAGGTTGCGACGTCTCCTCCCCAAAGGATGTAGGGCACTTGAACGCTGCCCCCTTTGGCAACGTTTCCGATGCGTACGGGACCCACCAATTCTGAAAAACGCTCCTGCCCAATTGCCGTGCTTACGAACAGGAGTGCAGCAGCCGAACAGGCAACCATTCGTTTGAAGTTGAGTTGAATCATGGTTTCTCTCTCTCGGGTCGTATTATCGAATGCCTTGTAGTTCCAACAGGCGGATTTCTTCTTCCATATGGGCGCGATCCTTTTCAGAAATGTTGGGATCGGGCATGAGTGATCGACGAGTACAATTTACCAGAGCTTGGAGCGTTTGGTATCGCCGAGTCTGTTTAATGGCGGGTTGCATGAAGTCGCGAATCGTCGCTTTTAGGTCTTCTTGGTCTTTAGGCGGGACGGCTTTGAGTTGGCTTCGGAGGGCTGCGTAGCCAGCAGCCGAAAAGTCTTGCTCCAGCCCTTCCTTGTCAAGCCAATCCACCAATGCGTCGTCAACCATCCCCGTCGGTTTGAGCATCCATCGGATAAACTCCTTGCGATCCTCGCCAATCGGGTCCAAGATTGGGATGATCAAGTCACCGACGCGGCCTGGCCGACGAATATCAGGCGAGAGCAAGTGAATCCTAGCCGTCATCAACAGCCAAATGACTTTGCCTCGCAGCTTCGTATCGCTCATCATGCCCTGAATTTTGCCGGTGAGGCGCCGTTCTGTTTCGTGCGCCCCTTCGCCTACACCACCGAACTGTGTGTCCGCTTCGTCGACGAAAATGACGACTTGCTCTAAAGCCTCTAGCACACGCTTCAAACGCTCGAAGATGACGTCGGTTTGTCCGAACCACTGACTACGTATGTTTTTCAGGACGAGCACTGGACGATCCAACTCGGCGGCCACCGCTTCGAAAATGAAAGTTTTGCCGCCACCGATCGGCCCTGCGATGGCAGCGCCTGGCAATGCGCGGTCATCCGGCAGTTTCATTCGAGGTATCAAATACGTGTTGAGAAACTCCTTGAGTTTCGAAAATCCGATGACGTCCTTGAGCGACTGAGTTGGCTTCTTGAATTCGATCACATCTTCACCTAGTTGGGATTGTATAAACAATTCCACCTGCAAAGTTGTGTCTTGGCGGTCGATGGGTTTCTGAGAGTAGTCGGCAGCCAACAGTAACTGTCGCATGGCATGCAGGCTTAGTCCCGCGGTGGCTTCCGCCAAGGTGTCCACCGGTTGCTTGACCCCTCGGCTTCCTGATACGGAGCTGTGCCACTGGACAAAGTGCTTGCGAGATGCCAAATCAGGGGCCGGCACGTCGACCGATAGGACTTGCGGTAGTCGGGAGATCCGGGGGTGAATGAGACTCCTCGATTCGGCGAATAGGAGTACAGTATCCTTGCCCCCGAAAAAGCTAGGGTCACCGAACCAATCGGTGACAATGGCTACGCGTCGGACTTGCGCATCGTTCATTCGGGCAACGTCTCCATCGCCGGCTGGCAACAACATGTCCGCCCCCTCCACCATGATCAGCAAGTTTTCTTTCAAGCAAGTGCGAGAACAGATGGTCAGTTGGCGAAGAAATTCCAAAGCCTGGGTCGCGTTGCCAATTGCGTCTCGCAGATACTGATCGAATTCGCGCCGTCGCAGATCGAATTTGCTGCCGTCGTTGAGCACTTCTCGCATCGGAATCGCATCGACCGTCACGCTGTTTTTCCATGCGGACCAGGCCTCGCGAAGTTTATTGCGATCGTCGTCCGACACGCGAATCGGACCGTTCAGTTCATAGACAACTTGGATCAGCCCGGGAACTTGGGTCTTGGATTGAATAAAGGGCAAAATTGGAACGTACTGCTTTCCGTCGAAATACAGGTCGTAGATATTGCCGGAAACGACAATCGAGCGAGCTTGACCCGAGTTGATGATACGAGCCAAATTGCCAAAAAACGGATAAGTGGCGGCGGGCACATCGCCGGTGGGGACTTGAATGGAAACAGAACTCATAGTGGATTACGAACGGAAACGGTGCGAATGGAGGATTATTTACAAACCAGATTGTAGACGATTGGGTATCCTGTTGTCGCTCGCAAACAACGTCGATTTTGATGCCGACTAAATCGGTTGTTTTCAACTACCAACGGTTTTGCAATGAAATTCTTTTTACAAATCCATGCTAGGCCCGGCCAAGCATTCTCTCAGTCCTTCGATGGCCTTGTGCAATTGTTCCGAAACATGCACGGAATGTACGTTGAAATGGATGGATCATTCGTTTGGATCGATCGGGAAACGCATCCCCATAGTCAAATGGACGGCATGGTCTACGATCGCAACGGTCTGCTCGAGTACGTGGAAGTCAAAGGGGATTTTAGCCAAAAGCAATGGTGGTCGCTTTGTCAGGCCATCGGTCAATCGGCTCATACTGAGTTCGAAATAGTCAGCGATGAACAGTTAGACGCTTTGATGCGAGTTCATCGTACACTCACCGGAGATTGGGCCACGGTCTGTCAAATCACAGAATTGATTGCAGCTCCTTTGTAAGAAGTCTTGAGCATGAGGCATAAGGCAAAAATGACGCCAGAAGTTCTCTTGAACTGTCGAGCGGTTCGTGCACAGACTGCGGAAAAAGCATTCGCTGAAAGCAAAACTAGGGGATGCCTGGGACGACTCGGATGCAAGACCATCGAGCGAGCCCGAGCCATAACGTTACTGCACTTGCTCGCAATGAGCATAAAACGTCTCTCCCGACTGAGTCAGCCCCTTGAGAAACCAAGCTGAGAAAGCGAGACGGCCTCCTTGTGCGACTCGGTGAATCAGGTGTGTAGCTAATACTACAGCGCAGAGTGGCGTTGAGTCTACCATTACAAAACGCCCAACCGGTTTTGCGGAGCAAAACCGCCACATGTTGCGCTGTAGTACTAACAAGCCTCGCTTTCCAGTCGGACGAGCGGACGAGCCGACTGGGGACGAGAAAAAAGATGTCGGTAATGATGCAGTTAGCGACGAAACTGAATTCCGAAGATCGCGTTGTGCGAACGGTACGAGTACTCTCCGAGGGTTGCACCGAAGCCGTTGAGCAGATTGACTTGGTCTGTGCCAAAGAATCGATATTCGGCAAATAGGCTCGCGTTGTTTCGGCACTTCATGCTCAATCCCGAAAAG
>JBEBHM010000507.1:0-6572 GCA_040080875.1 Pirellula sp. | reverse complement strand
GGATTGGTTTTCTATCTGTGCACCGGCTTTGCCATCTGTGTTAATCGCAGTCGAGCAGATTTCTAGCACAACGCAGTGTCTTCGCCCTTCTTGAGCGGTCCATTACGGTCAAGCTCACAGGGACAACTGCACCTGGCCTAGCCTAGCCTGCTAAGTTAGACCTTCGTTACAATTCACTCGGAGTAAGATTAAGAGTAGGATTAAGGTTAAAAGAAACAAGAATGATTAATAACTCAGTCCATCGAACGTCGTTCCGACTGTCTCGACAAAAAGGTACGGAAGCAATCTCGGCAGTTGCATGCTTCATTTTTGCGACAGCATTGATGTCCCATTGTGGCGCAGAGGACTGGCCGATGTGGCGTCAAAACTCCGGACGATCTGGAGCCACCGCCGAGGGGCTCCCCGAGAAGCTTTCCCTAAAGTGGGTTCGGCATTTGCCCGCAATTAAGCCAGCCTTTCACAGTTCGCGTTTGCAATTCGACGCCGGCTATGAACCAATCGTGGCTGATGGTCGATTGCTCGTCGCTTCGTCTCTCAATGATTCTGTAACTGCTTACGAGTCCTCGACAGGAAAGGAGCTATGGGTATTTCGTACCAATGGACCTGTGCGGTGTGCTCCAGCAGTATGGAAACAATCGGTTTGTTTTGGATCGGATGACGGTTACTTGTATTGCATCGAACTCGAGACCGGCAAATTGCTTTGGAAGCATCAAGCGGTACCGAACGATCGCCGGTTGCTTGGTAACAGACGGCTCATTTCGGTTTGGCCAGTTCGTGGTGGCGTCGTTGTTGCCGAAGGCATCGCTTATTTTGCAGCGGGCGTGTGGCCTTTCGAAGGTGTCTTCGTATATGCAATGGAGGTTTCGACCGGAACGGTCATTTGGCGCAACGAGCGACTCGGTCACATGTATGGACAACAGCCGCACAATACACAAGCCATCGGCGGGCTTGCTCCACAGGGATATCTGATCGTCAACGATGCAGAATTGATAGTCCCATGCTCAACGGCGTATCCAGCAAGATTGGATCGTAAGACAGGAGACTTGATTCAATTTGAACTTCCGTCTCCGGGACGTTTCCCCGGCGGTTGGTTTGCTACGCTCGATCCACAAACATCGAAAGATATCCGCCGTGGCAAACTCACGTTCGACGATCTCGTCAATCAGCAACAACACGAGGATAAGTTGCACAAAGGCTTTGGCGAATCAGGAATCAGCCGAACCATTCACGCTGGTCAACGGGTGTTGAAATTTGACGACAAGCTAAACGAAGTGGATGGGACTATTCACTCAATGATTGTGGCCGATCAGCAGCTCATTGTCTCGACACGCGAGGGAAAGATATTCTGCTTGGGTGCTTCGGCAGACGCACTGCCACGGCCTCCAACAGACTGGCCAAATGAAATTGCTGATCTCCAGGCAAGTGATACCGCAGCCAGTTATGCCAAAGCATTGGTTCGAGAGGCTCCTAGTTTATTTGGAACTGCGATCGTAATGGGACTTACGGACGGCGAACTCGTCAAAGCGCTCGTCAAGGAGTCAAGGTACCATGTAGTTGCTTTCGACGACGACGCCAACAGAGTCGAACGCCTCCGCCGGGAATTACAGCGTGCGGGTGTTTACGGCGAACGGGCTGCAGTGATTCACAGTGATCTCAAGCATGTCTCCATTCCACCCTTTGTTGCAAACGTTGTTGTCACGGAATCGGCAAGCGGCATGCACGGGACACCCAGCGAGCTTTTGCAGTCTCTCAGACCTTTCGGCGGGATCGCAATGTTAGGTGAAGGAGTCGCCGATGAGCAAATGCTGCAGTCACTTTCACCCGGCAAGTTTGAGCTCTCGAAGATGGAAGGGCGAGAGTTGATTCGCCGCATAGGAGCGTTGCCGGGGACCGCTGATTATGTGGGCAACTATGAGCATTGCGAAGACACGTTAGTCCGTTTCCCGCTAGGCGTTTTGTGGTTCGATGACACCCTGGCCCATTTCAAACGTTCGCCTCAACCAGAGTTTAGAGACGGCATCATGGTATCTCGCCCTAAGGATTGGCATGCGGAGCGAATCAAAGGTGAATACAAGGTCGACTATCCATTGCTTCGTTCTGTGTTTTCTGACATCTACACCGGCCGCGTTTTAGATGCGTCCGAGCAATCCACTTTGCGCAAGCAATTTCCAGATTTCGGACTGAGCGAGCGCCAACAAAGTTACTATCACGCACCTCATCAAACGACGGCACTGAATCCATTGCCCCCGATTGCTGGCGAACGGATCAATCCGTTAACTGGCAAGAAGGAGCCACGAGTCTTTCCGAAAAATTATGGATGCGACGGTGGCGTGGACTATGGATTGCTCTACACGCTGAGAAGCGGGACAGCTGCGTACTATGACAAGACACTTGAAAGTGGAACGGTCTTTATCAGTGGCCCGCGCAGTGGCTGTACAAACAGTATTATTCCTTCGGGTGGACTGCTGAATGTCCCCTATTTTTACGAGGGATGCACATGCAGTTATCCGCTGCCGACCGCATTGAGTCTCGTTGCTATGCCAGAAACGCACGAGCAATGGTCCTCGTGGGGCGACGGCCCGATCGAGATTTCTTCCATTGAACGAATCGGTGTCAACTTCGGCGCTCCTGGCGATCGGAAGACGCGTGACGGAACGCTATGGCTTGATTACCCATCGGTCGGAGGACCTTCTCCCAAGATCCGAATCGAGACCATCCCCGAGAATCCGACGTATCATTATCGACATAGCAACTGGATGAAAGGGGGCGCAGGTTGGCCTTGGGTGGCCGCGTCGTGTGTAGAGGGGCTCGAGATGCTAAAACTGCTTGACATGAAGCCGGGCAAGTACACGGTGCGGCTCTACTTCGCAGAAAACGCTCAACTCCAACCTGGAGCCCGTGTTCAGAACATCTATATCAACGGAGACGTGGTGTTGAGCGACTTCGATATCCTTGCAGAAGCAAAGAAGTCGATGTCAGGAATCGTACGTCAGATCGAAGGCGTTATGATCAAGGAGACATTCAGCTTGCGTTTGCAGTCCATCGTTGGAAAATCGCTCATCAGCGGCTTTGAGCTCATACGAGTTGAGTAAGCCATGGCAGAACAGTTAGCCGCTCCCCATAGGAGACACTTGCGCCAAATCATTCAAGCGGTGGTATGCGCTGTATGGATCGGCTTGAACTTCGGTGCATCCGCGTGTGCCGAGATCAAGTCCGTCTCAGGTCGAGCATTTGGTACGAGCTATACTCTCAAGCTAAACCATGTCGGCAAGCTGAACCATGACGGGTCGCACTTGTCCGTCGACTCCGTGGCATCAATGGTTGCTGATGAGTTAGAAAGGATCGAATCGATCTTTTCTCTCTATCGTACGGATTCCGAACTCTCGCGGCTTAACCAATGCGATGCGGGCCTTTGGGTACCGGTGTCCCAGGATCTGTTTTCGGTCCTCCAGTTTGCAGTTCAGTTGGCGGATCAGACGGCAGGTGCATTGGACCCTACGGTCAGGCCACTCATGGAAGCATGGGACATGCATCGGGCAAGCATCGATTGGTCTCCCCCCTCGAGTGAAGCGATTCGCGAGGCCCAGAACTTCGTTGGCATTGGGTACATCGAATTGCAAGACGAGACACGTTCGCTGAGAAAAAATCTCGATTCCGTTCGATTGGATTTGAATGCTTTGGTCGAGGGTTGGGCCATCGACCAAGTGCTTAAGTTGTTGCGTCAGGCTGGGGCACACAACGCATTGTTTGAAATTGGAGGCGAGTTCGGCGGAGTGGGAGAATCGTCAAACGGACAGGCTTGGACCATTGGCATCGAAGACCCTCGCGATGTGCGTCGCTTGTTCGCCAAAGTAGCTCTTGATAACTCCTCGCTTTGTACATCGGGTACGTATCGGCAGGCCAGAATGCACGATGGAAAATCATATTCGCACATCATTGACCCCCGCACCGGTCATCCGCTAGATCATGAATTGACCGCCGTGTCAGTGGTGCATGCAAGCGCCATGGTGGCTGACGGTTGGGCCACGGCATTGATGGTCCTAGGGCCAGAACAAGGCCCGTCGATCGCCAACAAGAATCAACTCGCTGCCAGTTTTGTGAAACGCGATCCAGCCGCACACATCAAACTGACTGCAAGAGCGGGTGGAATATTCGATTTGCAATTGGTGCAACGAGTCAGTACACCACATGATAGACCTTCGCCAATGTTTCGACCGTTATGGATCGTTCCTGTTGCAATGGCCATTTTGTTTGTATTTGCCGTAACGAAAAAATGGGCGAGTGCAACACGGCAGCCATGATGTTGAGCTCGACGACTGTTTATGGAATACTACCGCTTGGAAAAGCAGTATTCGCATTCGAGTGCAAACCAAAGCAAATTCATAGAACCCAATGAAGGGACATCAAGTGTCAAATCCAGAGGACTCGCGTATCGAATCGAGTCGGAGTTGGGACGGGGCTTCGCGCTGGACGATGCCGTATCGCGAACTCGGGAACGGTCGTCACTTTGGCTGGCTGGGTATTGTTATCCTCGTTTTTGGTTCGTTCTCCTTGTCCGGTTTTATCCTTGGCCCCTTGAAAATGCTTCAGCAACCTGGACTTGGAGGAGCCGTGTTTGCGTTACCCGTGGTGATTGCCTTGGTCTTCCTAACGGTATCCTGTTTCATGATCTATCAACTGGTTCGAGTGGCATTCATTTCCATCAGCGTCGCCTGCAACCGAACGCGGACCAGCGTTTCCGTGAATTCCAATGAAATCGCAATCGAAGAGCAATTTTTTTTCTACAAACTGAAGCGGCGATGCAAAATCTCAAACATCAAAAGCCTTCGAATCCAAGACATTCAACGCTTGAAATCCGTTGGCACGTCGGCTGGCACATTGCCCGAAGCAGTTTCGGTTGGAATCCCTATTCCTTTTGAGTTGCGGCAAAGCCTCGTCGCAATCCTTGATACCGGTAAGGCGTTCTTGATCGCGGTCGCTTACCCAGCCGACTTGCTTGAGCAACTTCAAGTGCGTATAGCAGAAGATATAGGTCGGTTGTCTTCGAACGAAAGCGAACGATTGATCGATCGCAGCGAAAACGATGCGAGTCAACTCGACCCCAGTGCCAGCGAGTTGACCGTGCCATTGGAATTACCCGAAGGAAGCCGGTTGCAGATCTCGCGACGCGATGATGGAATCACCATCGAGTCTCCGGCGTTAGGCATTTTTAAAGGGTCGAAAGGCCTAGCGGGAATTGCTTTGATGTGGAATGGTTTTATGGCAATGATGATCATCTTCATGGTAGCGACTTGGTTCAACAATCCAAAAGGCATTGAGGGGCCTGTATATCCAATTGCCATTGTCATCGCTGTATTTCTAGCAATTGGGATCGGGTTGGCGGTCACATCGATCAATATGGGAAGACGAACTGTAGCCATTGCCACCAGCGATGGGACGATGTTTGCTTCGACCAAGTCTATCTTCGGAACGAACGTCCGGAATTGGGAGCATGGTGAAATTCAGAAGATCGTCGTTGGACCAAGCGGCTCGTCAATCAACGACATTCCCCTGATGGAGCTTCATATCCACTCTGCCTCCGGCGCGAGGTTTGGCATGTTGGGCCAGTTGAGCAATGACGAGCTTGAATGGGTTGCCCATGAGTTGCGACAGTCGCTAGGAATCGAGCACAAGGAGACCACGGCACGTCTGCCGCACCCTCCCAACGGGATGACCTTGGGCAGCCTGTTCTACCGGTCGACAGCAGACTCGCCGTCAACCATTCGGGCGATAGATAGTCCAGTAAAATCGTCTTAAAAGTGCTCGCAAATCCAAGGGTGCCCCCACAAATCCGGATTAACACGAGCGAACCGTCAACCCGGCGATCGCCGAAATGCTTGGTTCGTATTGCTCGCGAGATTACACTAGGAGCGTGTTTGGCTAGTGCGTCTTCAAGGCAAACATTGGGGTAGTGGAGGTTGTTCAACCTCCCAGATCGCAGAGATCTTTAACAAGATCCACTACCTTCATCCCCTAAAACAAGGATTGAAGACGCAGTTGATGGAATTTTGCATGCCCAACCGCAGTTTTCCATTGTTGTACCCTTCTTTTCGCGGTGATGAATACGTAGTTTCAACATGAAGAGTTTCGCACGCCGAATTGCCAATTCAATCAAGCAGTGTGTGCGTGCCTATCACCAACGCATGCGACGACGTGCGTTTGAGAAAAGCCTCTTCCAAGTCTTCCAGCGACTTGAAACACGTCGCGTCCTCTCGGTCTCCGCCGACTTCGGCTTGGTGTTACCCGGCGTGCTCAACATTTCGATTGCACGAGGAGGCAACACAGATGCCGGGCTCTTTGCCGACGGGAATGAATTCTTCGTAGATCAAGACGGCAACCAAACTCGCGATGTCGGCGAGGTGAGTGGTTTGCTCCAAAATCTAACTCAGATCAATGTCCATAACGCGGGCAGGCCCGGAGTCGGAACGTTTCTGTGGCGGGGCGATTTTTCCCAAAGCAACAGCCTCAATTCTTTGATGGTCAGTGGCCTCGTTTCTACAACCGTTGCGGCGACCGCAAACATAGCCCAGGAC
>JBEBHM010000506.1:0-6573 GCA_040080875.1 Pirellula sp. | reverse complement strand
TCCTATGAAGCGAGTGTGTCCAGTTTGATGAATGCCAACGCCTACATTGCAGGAACAAGCGATGACCGACAAGCGGCCATCGGAGGCCTCGGTATGTTGATATGGCAGATTGAAGAAAATGGCAAGCTGCTGGATGATCTTCGGCATGGAATCAAAAAAACAACCCGAAAGTTCATGTTCGACTGACTGGCTTCGATGCCCAGGACTCCCGTGCGGCCATGAAGCATTGGACACAACTTCTGGGAAAAGAATACGTCGAACTCCAGCGGCGTGCACAAGAGTTGATTCCACGGGCAACTTCGGCGACGGAAAAGATTATGGCTGGCGATCGATCCGAGTGGGATACCATCGCCGGTGAAATCGACGAACTGGGTGTGGCGTTGAAAGCAGTGCATCTTGCGGAAGCCTCTCGCGCCGATCAATACGAACTTTGCGTGCAAGAGTTTGTTTCGTGACTCAGGATCTACTGTTCGAAGGGCGGTCGGGATCGCGTGATGGCCGAGTTACTGCTGAAGCAGCTTGAACAATCAGGCGTTGAGACTCGATGTGTGATTTGGGCGCACAATGCTCACGTACAACGGAGTCCACTGCGCTATCTTGATACCGACGAACTCGCCATGGGTGGACACCTCAGCAAATCGTTGGGTGACAAGTATTACGCGATCGGCGTTGCATTTGGTGAAGGAGAGTTTCAGGCAAATGTCCAAAGCGAGGGCGGCAAATGGGAGTTTCGAAGATACACACTCTCGCCGGCTCCAGAAGAATCGCTGGAGGCGAGATTGGGAACGGCGGGCCACGAAAAGCTTTTGCTTGACTTGCGTACCGCTCCGAAGACCGAGTCCGTTCAAAACTGGCTCAGGAGCGGACATGGTCAACGCTGGTTTGGCGGGTACACTTCCGTCGAAGAAGTGAAAGAAGATCTCGATCTCAAAAACATCCGTGACGACGCCCGTTTTGCCTCGGCCGTAGAGAACCTGCAAGCTTGCCTCGAGTGACAGCGCTGGCCTTGATTTTAAAAACATGAAATCGAACTGTTGATCCCTTCACTCGAAATATCGTAAAATCTCCCTGTCGGGCTTGCCGTGGAATCGGGCATTCAATCTATTGAGCGCGAAATAATTGTTCGTGGTACTACGTATCCAAATCCAAAAGCGATCGATAGCCATGCTAAAACTGTTCCAAATTGCTTTCTCGTGCGTTATGTTTTCCGTTGAACATATCTGTATTCTGGAAGCTCAAGAATCCGGTTCCAAAGCAACCTCGCCTGATTCAGGCTCCTCAAAACGCGGTATTACAGCAGCCAAAGAGACGAAATCCGCCAGCGAGTCCCAAGAGAGCGAGTGGACTCAACGTGCAAAGCGGATACTGGAGATTGGCATTGCTGGGTTAACGAACGAACACAAGGCGGAGCTAGTCAAACTCAAACCAAGTGCCGACGACGATCCTCGGTATGTTTTTGCTTTCATTCTCGTTGCCATAAAGGAAAAGCAGTGGGCGAGCGCTCAGAAATATACAGCGGAAATCCTCGAGCGCCACAATGACTATTTACCAGCGAGAGTGGCCCAAGCTCGGCTGCTTCTAACTCAAGACAAGAAGTTGGATGCAGTTACCGAACTTGAACTTTTGGCGAAAGGACTCGACACTACTTCATCGGACTTGGTTTCGTCCGATCAGCGGTCATTCGCAGCTAGGTTTCTAGGGCTAGCTGTCGGTTACTTGGAGGGACCCGGCAAAGAGTCGATCAAAGCTACTACTTTGCAAGCGTTGATCGCCGAAACCGACAAGATCTCGTCATCGCATCAAGGCCCGTTTTCGCAGGCCCGTTTGTCGGTTGCGAATGAGTATGAAACATTGGTCGAGAAAGGCGAGCAAGCGCTCGCTGAACTTAGACAAGGTCTGGTCGACGATGCTCAAGAAAAACGAAACGAACTCGAATCGCAACGAGCAAAAACCGAAGCCGAAGCCGAAGCGGCCAGGAAACAGCTCGAATCCAATTGGGCAACTGCAGCAGCAGCCTGGAACTTGGCTTGGTCGAAATGCCAATCTTCAAAGCAAATCGCAAGCTCTCTGCAAGCCCAACGGGGCAATTTGGCATCCAGTATCGCTTTGCTTCGACGACCAAAAGCCGACAAGGATGGCAACGTCGATCGAACCGACGAGAGACGCTACTTGGATGCGAAACGACGGCTCGATTCCGAAATCTCGAAAATCGATTTCCAACTTAATAGAACGATAACCGAATATGAGGTCGCCCAGCGACAAGGGATGGTAATCGAAAACCAGATGAATGCTCTTCGGGTTCAAGCGAAACGCTTGGGGATGACCTTGGCTACCATGAGCGGTTCATTTGCCCAAGCCGATCAGATCTTGAAAACTAAAGAGAAATCGGCCAAGAAAGTCGAGACGAAATTGTCAGGCAACAAGCTACGTCAAGCTCGTGCGTTCCCCACTTACGACGATTTTAGTTTTCACAAAGAACAAACACTGCTGATCGATATGCTTCCGAAAGATTGAACTAAGATGCGACAAGTGTGTCCCCTAATTGCACTTTCCCTTGCCTTGATCCCTCTCGTCTTCGCTGCGGAACCAACGACTTTCCAAAGTGAACGCGCCGATTTGGTAGTCGAAAATGCCAAGATTTTTCTCCCGGGAAAAAACCATGTTGCGCTAGCGATTAGGCAGAATCGCATTCTAGCTGTTGGCTCACAAGCAGAAATCGAAGCGCACATTGGACCTAGAACTGCGAGGTTGGACGCAAAGGGGTGCTCGGTAACACCCGGATTCAATGACTCGCATGTTCATTTTTTGTCTGGAAGCGCTGGCCTTGAGCAAGTCGATTTGTCCGATGCGGATTCGATCGACGCCATCGAGGCAAAGATTCGAACTTATATCAATGAGCATCCCAATCAATCGTGTATTGTCGGTCGCGGTTGGGTTTATGGAACTTTCCAGGATGGGCTTCCCAAAAAAGAACAACTCGACAAAGTGGTAGCCGATCGGCCAGCCATCATGAAGTGTTACGATGGCCATACCTTATGGGTCAATTCAAAAGCGTTGCAAGCGGCCGGAATCACCCAAGCAACTCCTGATCCGGAGGGCGGTATCATCGACAAGGACCCGATTACGGGGCAACCAACCGGTGTACTGAAAGAAAATGCAATCCGATTGATGGATGGCGTGGTTCCCAAGCCGAACACGAACGAAAAACTAACGGCGATTCGCGCTGGAATTGCTGCCGCTCATCGATTCGGTATTACCAGCGTGCTCGATGCTGGAGTAGACCAGTCCGAGCTCGAACTATTTTCCACGCTTCAAAAAGCCGGCCAGTTGCAGCTGCGGTTTACATTCGCTTTGTCTGGGAAACCGAGGATGACCGAGGCGGATGCTGACAAATTTGAAACGCTGCGGCAACGCTTTCCCGAGTTGAATATTCCGTCTGTGAAATTGTTTGTAGACGGCGTCATCGAAGCTCATACTGCTGTTCTGTTATCAGAGTATGCCAATCGCCCAATTCTAGGACTGCCCGAAACAAACCAAGTCGATCTAAACCGAATCGTTGAGATGCTCGACCGGCGGGGCTGGCAGATCTTGGTCCATGCCATCGGTGACGGTGGCATTCGCATGACGTTAGACGCTTTGGAACGCGCTCAAAATACAAACCCATCGCGAGTGAGCCCACGTCGTCACCGTCTAGAACATATTGAGTCGATCAGCGCGCAAGACACCAGCCGTTTCGGACGCTTGGGAGTGATCGCATCCATGCAACCTTATCATGCGAATCCGAATAGCAACATCTTCGGCGTTTGGGCGGTGAATCTTGGTCCAGAGCGCGCATCGCGGGCTTGGGTTTGGAAAAGCATTCGGGACGCCGGAGGGCAGCTTGCGTTCGGAAGTGATTGGCCAGTCGTGAGCTTAGATCCAAGACTTGGAATGCACACGGCTTTGACTCGGCAGACTCTTACCGGGCAACCTCCCGCAGGCTTTATCCCTGAACAACGGTTGCCCTTGGAGGCCGTAATCGAGGCATACACGCGAGGCTCGGCATTTGCCGAATTCACGGAGGGGAAAAAGGGCTCGCTCTCGGCAGGCATGTTAGCGGACGTCATCGTTTGGGACCATGATCTCTTTTCACTTCCCATCAACCAAGTCCAGACCGCGAAAATCTTGACAACGATTTTTGACGGCCAAATCGTCTATCAATCGATTGAGTGACAGTACAAGCCTGAGGACAGGCTGGCCTATGTAAGGACTTCATTTCGATTCAACGGTATCAATTGGCGCAATCGTCCTTGCGATTCGAAAGCCAGTGTTGCCTTCGCGATAACTTGGGAAAAAATTGCTATATTCGCTTGCGCGAACGTCTTCCGACATGGAGTATATTGAGCCACCTCGAATAATCCGTGAAATATTGCCTCCCAAAGCGCCTTCGATGTCGTTCTTTTTATTTCGCATTCCTGGCGTGCGCACATCAAATTCATCGAGGCACCATTCGGCCACGTTTCCCAGTGCATCAAACAGACCAAGCTCATTCGGCTTGAGACGGCCGGGTATGGATAGTATCTTTTCACGGGAGTTGAGCATGTGCCACGTGCTCTCATTCAGCAATTCATCCGTGTCACCAAAATAGCGACGCGTAGTGGTTCCTGCTCGGCAGACGTATTCCCATTCGGCTTCAGTAGGCAATCGGTATCCCGTCCGACTTAGGTATTGCGGTGCTAGACGCATTTCGTCCGTGCCCTCAACTGGAATAAAACATCGTTGGTCCTCTGGAACTCCCTCTTGTTGGCTCAGCCAATTGCAATACGCCGCCGCTTTGTGCCATGAAACTTTGCTCGCCGGATGATCCAGTGTCGGCCCTAGCGTTTTGTTGTGAAGCACGTGAAAGAGATTATCAAACTCGTGCATTTGAGACAGTCGCGTCTCATGCAAAGCAACTGAGAAGCTTCTAGGAATCTTTTTCAATTGCGGATCATCTTCGCTCCAAGATTCTGTGGTTCCATCGACAGGATCGGAACTGGAACCCGCTTCGCGATCCGGGTCATAGATCGTGGCTCCAGCAGTATATTCGATAGGTCCACGAACTTGAGCCATCACATGTCCGCTGGCGTTGACAATCCAACCTGTTCGTTGAGCACGTTGGCTTCTGAGTCGGTGGTTTATGTCGGCTATGAATGAACGACTATGTCTTCGCAAAAGCCATTCGCAGGAGGCATGAATTCCAGGATCTGGATCAAGTTCAAAGCGTTCTTGGATCGACTCCCAAAACGACTCGTCGGCAATCTTTTTGACAGAGGCGATCGAGTAGTTGCCAAGCGTCTGCACTAGTCCGCGCAGCTGACTCGTCTCATCATCAAACAACCACGGGTTTGGACTTTTGTCTCGCTTTGCCACGTCCAACATGATCTGTTCACAGTGACGCGGACGGTTCAATAGAAGAGAATTGAGTTTCGACAAAACGAAGGCTGGATTGCGTTCCAAGATCGGAATCCATTCCATCAAGAGCGAGCGCACGGATGGATTGGTCTGATGGCACAAGAGCGGCCAAACGGAGTCATGGTCGCCGAGTCTGAATAGAATGGTAGCAGCTATCGCTCGACGTCGGTCAAATGCGTTGGATTCATCCCAGGACTCGCCGTGGACCGTTGAATCGAGGATTTTGTGCATCTCTTGTTGCATTGCCTTCGAATTCTTCGGATTACCAAACAGCACGGTGAAAACTTCGCTTTTTGCACTCCGGCCGTATTCGACTAGTTTTTCAGGTTCGGCACCGAAAAGTTCCGCGGTCAAACTAGCTGCGATCGAGGCATCGAGTGCGCCGTCGGTACGTCTATAGTCCATTCGCTTGCTCAAACTGGGGCCAAGTCGATCCCGAAGTGGGAAGAATGCATTTGCAGCGGTTGACAATTGAGTCGGATCCCTCCGCAGTTCATCGACAAGGGTCAATACGATCCTCTCGCTATCGATGGGCTCAGTTGGGTTTTCGATCGATGCGACCGTAGCATTGGAATTCGATTCGGCAAAGACGGTCATTGCTTCGAATCGTGCATACTGAGCATCGTCCAGGTCCGCAATTTTTTCCCTGTCGAAACTCTCTGACCACTTGAAAACGGCCTCACGATGCGAAGAAAGCTGTTCTCGCATCCAAACCCATTCACTCCATGGCACGTGCATCCAAGCCATGCAGACATCATTTACATAGCTCTCGTCGACAGGCAGCAAACTAACAGCAGCTCGATATCTCATTGCGGAGCCCTGTTGCGACGATTGGTATTGAGCATCTAATAGCTTTCTCGTCCGAGGTTCCCTTTGGACTTGCTGCACGACTTTGGGAAGTTCAGTGGCGCTTGCGACATTGAGTTGCTCCACCAGTGACACCGCGTTTTCGACGGCTGCCACTTCGCGTTCGCGTGCTCGCAGAAATAGCCAGCCAGCTATCGCGGCAGCAAAAATCAACATGATTCCGGCAATGTTCAATACTCGTGCTGGATGCTTTCTGCTCCACCGAATTCCACGTTCCAAAGAACCAATTGGGCGAGCGGAAATGGGATCACCGGCTAGAAACCGTTCAAGGTC
>JBEBHM010000505.1:0-6575 GCA_040080875.1 Pirellula sp. | reverse complement strand
GTGGTCTCATGGTTGAACCCGAGGGGCACGGGATCGCGGCTTGGCTAAATCAGCACGGTATCACTGGCGTTGTGCTTGAATACAGACTTCCTGCTGGACGTCATGCTGTGCCGCTCTTGGATGCGCAGCGAGCCATTCGCACGGTGCGAACGAATGCGAAGCAATGGGGGATCGATCCGACTCGAATCGGCATCATGGGATTTTCCGCAGGTGGGCATTTGGCCTCGACGGCCGGAACTCATTTCGATGACGGCAACGCGACAGCCACCGACACGGTCGACCGAGTCAGTTGCCGTCCCGACTTTTGCATTCTGGTATATCCAGTCGTCTCGCTAGGAGAGAAAGCGCACCTCGGAACGAAAACGAATTTGCTCGGCAAAGATCCTTCGCCTGATTTAGTGAAACTGTATTCCAATGAACTGCAGGTAACGTCAAAGACTCCTCCGATGTTTCTGGCGCATGCGCTAGATGACAAACCGGTCCCGCCAGAAAATAGTAGAGTCCTGTTCGCGGCCTTGCAGGAAAAGAACATACCATCCAAGTACTTGGAACTTCCCTCGGGCGGGCATGGATTGAACGGTTACAAAGGCCCGATGTGGGACGCTTGGCAGAAGCAGTCGCTCGAGTGGTTAGCCGATCTGAAGGTTTCGAAACCATGACCACTTCGTGACATGTGCAGTCCACCAAAACTCCAGTCGACTCCTGCGGCGCGCGGCAGAGAAGAATCTTCCGCTACGAAGAAAGGTATGTCTCATTCCGCCGCTCGCCTAAGAACGGACGGCACGGCGGAGCGTGGCTACAAATTCTTTTGTCGCATGTCTCCACTTTGCCGATCTAAGTAAAGACCTCGCCTGTTTAATTGCCGACGAGCGTACGAATGGTTTTGCATTAGCAGGCTTACTCACTCGCAGCTTTCTTGCGGATCGGCATTTTGTCTTGAAAGACGCTTTGACTGAACCAGTACAAGCTACTGCACCAGTGAGCCGCATCGTGGCCATGACCGTCGACGTGCCACACATGTTCGATTTCATTCTTCTTCAAGAATTGATGCACGTTTTGACTGATGCGTATGAGCCCATCTTTGTTCCCGCATGAGATCCACAGCAATTTCAATTTGGCCTTGGCACTTTCGACGTTCGGAATCAGTTCCGCAACGGGTTTCGTATTTGGAGCGGCAGAGAATGGTCCAATCCAAGCAAAGGTATCGAGATTGCCAAGTCCGAAGTTAAACGACTGACCGCCCCCCATGGATAGGCCGGCGATCGCCCGTTTCTCGCGGCTCTTGTCGACCGAGTATTTGGCCTCGATCGATGGAATCAAGTCGTCCATCAGATCGCGTTCAAATGTGGCGAACGCTGGAGCGCTTGCCATGACGTTTCCTTCGGCTCGATCGTTCTTTTGTGCGCGACCGTTCGGCATCACAACGATCATGGGAACCGCCTTGCCGTCCGCAATGAGATTATCGAAAAGTGCTTTTGGATTCGCAAACCGCACCCACTCGGTTTCATCGCCACCGATGCCATGCAACAAATAGAGCACGGGATACTTTTTGTCGGCTACATAACCGGGAGGTGTGTAGACATTCGCCTTTCGAGTGGTACCTACCGTCTTCGATTCATACTCGATCATCTCCAGCTTGCCCTGCGGAACGCTTTCACGAACAGTCTTGAATCCTTCGGGTGGAGCGTCGTAGCGGGCTACGTCATCTGGCCCAAGTTCGATGGGGCCACCGAAGCCACCTGGCCGGCGCTGTCTTTGCGGGTTTTCTTGAGCTAGGCCGAGCGGTGCCACCAAACACAACATCGCACAGAGGCCAAACATTTTTTTTGATAAGCATTTCATAACGATCGGTCTTTCGAAAGAGAATAACCACCCCATGACGAGCGATACGGCCATGGAAAACAACAGAATAATGGATCTTGTCGATATCCTCGCTCAGTTGGCGACGATTAGTCAAGTCGTCTTCCAGATTCATCATTGTCAGCGTGCCCAAAAAAGTGTTCGTCGAAAAACTGCCATTTCTTGTTTCGATTTGCGCCGCAAGCGGCATTGGTACTTCATCGACGGACCGACGAATGGGTGATTCGACGGGTCCGATCTTCAACAATCTCACGAAAGAGAAGGAAAACAGAATGACGACGACAGCGACTACAAAAATCAGCAGCCCAAACATCGGAATGTGCATACTGAGCTACCTAGGCCTGTTCTCTTTGATCCCTTACGTTATCAAAAAAGATGACCCCTTTATTTCTTGGCATGCAAAACAGGGACTCTTGATCGCGGCCGTGTCCATCGTCACCTACTTTTTGCTGTTTGTATTGTCGATGTCGCCAATGTTTTGCAACTTTGCGACGGACGATTGTCAACGCTAATGCGATGAGTTTTTCGGGCGAAGAGGTGTCAAATCGATCCGCCCGCAAACCAATTAGCAAACTGCGATGAACCGACTGAACTAGATCGATCGAATCCAAATGAGGACGCAAAGCCGTACCCAAGCGCGCTCGAGCAACAATTCGCAATTCAGGCTCGTATTGAGCAACAAGTTTCCCAAGCGCATCTGAGTCCCCGGATCGGGCAGCCAAGAGCAATAGATCGAAATCGGTCGACGTTTCCATTGGATCGAATGAGAAAAAGGGGCTGATTTGTGTCTGCAATGTTACGCCATATTGAATGTGCTATTGTAGCGGAAGGGCGCAAGCCCTCCGGTGATGACCCAAGAAAACATGACGAAACCGGACGGCTTGCGCCGTAGCGCTACTAAAGTGAGTGCCACATGGCGGACGACTCTCGGCCTGATGATCATTTGCGTTTTCAGCGAGAGGCGGAATCGGTCGCGTCGCTTGACCATCCCAATATTGTGCGAGTCTACGAAATCGGTCACCAAGGGAATCGCCCGTTCCTATCGATGGAGTATGTCGATGGCGGGTCTTTGGATACGCATGTGCAAAGCAGAACTTGGTCGAATCACGAGATTGCCTCCTTAGTCAAAGCACTTGCGGACGCGATGCACTATGCGCATGGCCGCGGAATCATTCACCGTGACCTCAAGCCTGCAAACATTTTGCTCGTTGACAATCGCACACCGAAAATCGTCGATTTCGGATTGGCAAAACGCCATGACGATGCTGCCAATTTCCAAACCAAGACCGGCACGCTGCTTGGAACTCCTTGCTACATGTCGCCCGAACAACAACTCCATTTCCCGATTCGGACGATAGATATACGCTTGACGGTCATACGGATCGATGAGCCAGCCAAGTCGAACTCCATTCGCGAGGTAGTCGATCATTTTTTGATTGAGGTTGTTCATGCGATCTGATCGCGAACGCAATTCGATCACGAAGTCGGGACAAATAGGAGCGAACGCTTCCCGATCTTCCTTGGATAACGCTTCCCAACGCTTCGTCGCGATCCAAGAAGCATCCGGACCGCGTTTCGAACCGTCCGGGAGTGTGAAGAGTACGGATGAATCGAACGTCGTTCCACCACAACTTTTTGCCCAACGTTGCAACTGAAAGGAAATCTCAACATTTCGGCGAGCGCTTTCACTACCGGCTGGCGTCACAATGACAATCTCCCCGTTCGCATTCTGCTCGACCATTAATTCAGGATTCAAAGCAACGAACTCTTCAAACGACTCTAACACGCGAAATGTTGTGGGTGCAATCCAATATGAATCAGGCTCTTCGCGCAAGTTGGTTCGATGTGTTTTCCATCATTTTCCTCCTATGGGAAAAGCATACTCGTCGCTAGGTATTCGTTCAACAACATCCGTGGGTATCATGAGAATTCAAGTCGTACGGTAACCTGGCAGAGGCGCATACCCCGAGGGAGAACTGGCGGCAAAATGCAAGAAGAGCCAAATTTTTTTAGATTCTTGTTTCGTTGTGATCGCGTTGCGGTATTGACTCTTATCAGCGAAAGCAAGTGGCGAGGGTCGTCAAAAGGAAATCGCTTATTTTTATGTAATCGAAAGCCAACCGTGGTGGCAATCGACCAATTGTCGTTCCCGGTGATTCGCATCTTAGAATTTGTTCCAGATACCCTCGATAAGACTCAAAAGCAAGTTTGGCCATGACAGCATCTTTCTACCCCCTCCATTTTTCTCCCTCAATGCGAATCATGTCCAGACTTCTTGCATTCTTGTTTCTGACCAATTGCCTCACCACGACGGTCGCGGCCTCCGACATCGACTTACGCCAGTCAAAGATCGCTCCCGAGACGGAAGAGGTTCACGGCGGGGCGATGGTGACGGTGAATGTGGTTCTGAAGAACACGGGTGACAAGCCGTCAGACGGGACAGACCTGACGATTGGATTTCCGCAGAACGGGTTCATCATCCGGATCGACGAACTACCGGAGTTTAAGCGGAACGACGAGGAGCGCGAGGTCACGGCACGGGTGAACATTCCAGCTGGCGAGGAGTATCGGTTTTCGTTTGACTTGCTGGCTCCTCGCAGTGAGGTCAGCAATTTTCTCTCGACGCACATCGAGGTCCGAAACCTGCTGGCCAAAGATCTTGTCGCCGCCCGGTGGAACTCCGATGTTTCCATCAAGATCACTAGCGCTCCAACCAAGTCGCAAATCGTCTTTGGCGGGTTGAGGTTCAATCCACCGCCAATCGGATTGGCGGTGTGGATGGCCTGTGCCGTCGTGATGTTCGTTTGGCTGCGTTCCCGGAAAGTCTCTTCTAATGCTAGTCGAATACCTGCGTACGGAATCGTCGCGATGGTGATGTTTCCGCTGGGGTCCATGATGATCGCAGGCGGGATGGTTTGGCGCGATCTGCAAACGCTGACGAGTTGGAAGGAATCTCAAGCAACCATTCTGGGCCGTCGGGAAGTCGTTAGAGCATCAAAAGAAGACAGATCCGCAGCGGAAATCAGAAGAGGCATCCCGAGTCGAAAATCCATTACGCGCAAACCCGAATTCGCATTGAAGTACCTTGTGGGTGACCGTGAAGTCATCTCATCCGGTTTCGACACCGGATCGTCGATCAACGTCGGCGGTGAGATCATCGGCCAGGCAGCGATAGACGATTGGGTCGCGGGCAAAACCATTACGTGCTGGTACGACCCCGCTGACCCAGCGATCGTCGTTGTTCGACGTGGCTTTGGCGGAGCGTGCCTCTTTTATGGTCTGCTTCCATTGCCGTTCCTCTGTTTCGGATGTTTCGTACTTTGGCAACTGCGAGAAGTCGGCAATTCCGTACGGTAGCTTGTAAAGAGCGAATTGGAGGTGGCCTAGTGGCTTCCTTGCTTCGTGGGTTCTCACGCGTGAATATACCTGTATTGAATCTTCCTAAGGAAACGATAGATGAAGTCGAATGTAAGTATGTGGACCAAATGGCGAACGACGATCGCGGTGATGTTTGTTTCTGCGTGGATGGGCATGAGTGAAGTCTCCCCTTTCTCTCCGACGCTGAGTCTCGCGGCAGACGACTTGGCGAACTCGGCGGCGACGGTGGAGGAGGTATTCAAGCTACTCGACCTCGAGACGCTGCCGATTCCGGAAGGTGCCACGGTGTTGCAGCGGCAACTGGGGGTATTGGCCTACGTGACAACAGCGGACTTGACTTCCGCGCTGGAGTTCCAGAGGAAGCAGTTGCTGAAGCTTGGCTGGGAGGAACAGCCGGGTGGCTTCTCGGAACCAACGTACGCACAGACGTCGTTCCGAAAATCCAACTTCGTTGTGGGGCTGTCGAGTTCCGTTGGCGAAACGCCTGGCAAGAACACGTCGGAAGTCTTGATGAGCAATCTGGGCAATGTGAAACTGAGCAACCTGCCAGTCGTCAACGGTGCCAAGTCGGTGCACTCCGCCGACGGGATCGTGGTGTACACGACGGATCTCAAGCTGGCGGAAGCGGCCGAAGCGACCCGCAAAGTCCTGATGGATTCCGGATGGGAGTCGTATGGAACGCAACCGACTCCCTCCGATTCGGTCGCAATGATCTTTATGCGCAATGCTATTCGAGTGAAAGCCGTTGTCAGTGTCGCTCCGAATCAGGGAGGCAAGGTCAAGATCTCGTACTTTCCGCGAGTCCTGGCCGCAGACCTGCCCGCGCCATCGAGTGCCAACGCGATCGTTTACGATGAACAAGAGAAGACGCTCCGATTCCAATCCCCAGACAAGCCAGACGACGTCGCTCAGTTCTACGTCCAATGGCTCGAGAAACAGGGCTGGACACTGAAGTCGGAAGAGCACATCTACAAGGGTGGTGCGTCTAGAGAACTTGTTTTCTGGAACGCCACGAAAGATGCCGTGAAGCTCGTCCTGTCGCTCCACGAAGGCAAGACGCAAGTCGCATTGGCGCATTTTTCGGCCGTGCAGATGGCGGCTACTAAGAAGAGGCTGGCTGCTGAAATGGCCGCGAAAACCCCTGCCGCTCCGTTGGGGCCGGACAAACCGAAGAAGAGTATTGCCAAGCTTCCCAAGTTGTCTAGCGATGGGAAAATTATGATCGATGGTGAAACGATCTCCCTTCCGCACTTCATCGCCTACGAGACTGACTCACAAGGAAAGCGGTACATCCGGATCTTCGCCACGACCAGGCCGATCCGGCAGGAACCGTTGAT
>JBEBHM010001270.1:0-1691 GCA_040080875.1 Pirellula sp. | reverse complement strand
CCCTCCCCGGCCTTGCGGCCGACCCTCCCCGAGGAGAATGTTGAATTACTAGGAGTGACGCATACAATTCGGAGTACGACGGATTTTAGATGGTATTGTGAGGTGATGCGATGGGTGCTTCGGCTCGGCTTTCAGTTCGTCCTATTTCAAATGCAGATTTTGCGATCTATGATCAAATTCTGCAGCGTGAGTCCACGTTGCTCGATTTGTTGGAGAGAATTGACTGGGCACACTTCGATGAGCTTTTGCTATCACATTATCGCAAGAGCGGAGAAGGGCAACCGCCTTATCCACCGTTGATTCTCTTGAAAATGGAGTTTTTGCGGTTCTTTTACTCCATGTCCCAGCGAGTCTGTGTGGAGCGTTGCCAAACGGACCTTCTCTTTAAGTATTTTCTTCAGCTCCCAGTAGCCGCGAAGATGGTTGATCAAAGCACGCTAACTCGGTTTCGTAATCGGCTTGGCGAGGATGGCGTTCGCAGCATTTTTGATCGCCTCGTTGCTCAGGCGAGAGAAAAGGGGTTGATCAAAGACAATCTGCGGCTCAAAGATGCGAAACATATTCTTGCAAACGTAGCGATTCCAACGGCGTTGGGGCTATTTGCACAGCTTCGCAATCGCATGCTCAAGGAGATCGAAGCTTGGGATCCTGAGCAAGCGGCGTCTTTTCGATTGGAACTTCAAACCGTCCGCCAAGAAACCGAAACTCAAGACGATACGATCAAACTGAGTTCGCGGGTGGCGATGGTCACTGACCTATTGGAGTGGATGCATAAGGTTGCTCAGCCTCGAGTTACAGGTCAGCCTCAAGTGGATAGCAAAGTGGTCGAACGTTGGGCAAGTCTTCAGAAAACGATCGAGCTTGCGGAGAAGATTCTCAACGACACCAAATTCCCTACCCATGGCGATAAGACGCGAAGTGTCATCGATCCGGATGTTCGTCGAGGCAAGCACGGAGATTATTATGATGGATACATGCTGGATACTATGATGGACGCGGATAGTGAATTGATTACTGCTATGAATGTACTGCCGGCCAACGGGGAAGAGGCAGCCAACGCAATTGCCTTAATCCAACACGAGGAGCTAGTGCATGGCAACAACATAGATATGCTCTCGATGGATGGAATCGGCTTCAATGGTGAAGTCCTCGAAAAGCTGGAGCAGACTGCCAATGGGCCTGCCTTGGTAGTGATTACACCTCCAACAAAATTCAATCAAGTCCCAGGGTATGAATCTTCGAAGTTTGAGCTGACCGGCGATGGTCAGCAAGTTCGCTGTCCGGAAGGTCATCTTTCAGGTCCTGGGAAAACCTATAAACATCATCCCAATAGCACGTTCTTTCAGTTCTCCGCTAAGACATGTCGCAACTGTCCTCTTTTAGCAGCATGCCATCCCAACATGACTGAAGCGAGCAAGAAAGGAAGGCGTGTAAATAAGAATCGTTATGAACACGCGTATGAACGGGCACGACAACGCTCGAAAACGGAAGAATACGTAGCGGTTCGGAAACGTCACAGCGCGATTGAACGCAAGATCAACGAGATTGCCCGTCACAATAAAGGCAGGCGAGCCAAATATTATGGACAAGCCAAAGTCGCGATACAGGAACTGTTCATAGGGATAGTCGTCAATGCAAAGCGCATGATCAAACTCCTAAGTCAGCCGCGCAACCACTGCGCGCTTGCCTCA
>JBEBHM010001269.1:0-1693 GCA_040080875.1 Pirellula sp. | reverse complement strand
CGGTGGATCATTCTTCGTCATGGCCCATTCATTGACCGCCGTGATCATCGAAGTGAACTCGTTTGCAGCAACCCCGTGCCCCATCCACGATAAGTTTGCGTAGTTATCCTCCGTCGTACCATTCAAGGTTGCGTTGTGACTGCCGTGGTGTCCACATTTGTAAAGAACTGTACGCGCCAACAAATCGCGAGCCGTTACGGTCGTCTCGCCGTCCTTCCACTCATTTTTTTTGCTGGACCACGAAATCCAATTGCCTCGTTGGGCGTCCCCAACGAAAAGCAGTATTTTCTTGGACGTAGGAAGCTCAAACGCCAGTACCAGACTTGTGTTGTTGATTCCACGATTTAGTTGCAATGCGATGTTTTCGGCTGTGTACAGCCAATCGGCGTCGATTCGTCGCCACTTGGCATTCGTTGCGACTTCTTTTTGATTGTCAGCACCATCTGGATCTGGACCGGAACCGTAGCGATCACTGAAGAAGGGGGCGATTTGGTCGTCCCTGCCGCGAGCCATGAATGCCATAGCTTGGTCGGCTGGCACACAATAGGACGATCGAAACGGGGATTTCCTTGAATTCTCGCCAGCGCTGCCAGCCATCGCTGCAGCGGCGAATGTCAACCCGTGTGTTATCGAATGATCCCCAGGAAATCCTTCTTCCCCGACGGGGTCTTCGTCGGTCAGCAAGTCTTCAGCACGTGGTGGGCCGAGAACGAAAGCTCGAACACCTTTTGTACCAAAAACGTCTGCTGCCGGATCACCAGGTGAAAAATACTTCACCCCGCGTTTCTTCTCAGCCTTGTCCTTAACTAGCTTCATCGCCTGTTTGTTGGTTGACTTGGTTGGGTCCGTTGCGGCCGCAAACATCTCGGCTTCACTGCCAGTGTCTGTGTCTCCCATTTCTAAACTGAGCAAGTTGTCCAGCCGATGAACCGCTGAATCGTCCGAACCAACTGCAAGTGCAAGGCTTTTCCTCGCATGCAATAACGAAAGTAACTGGTCTTTGTGCTTCGCCCTAAGCTCCTTTGCCAACTCATCATTGGGGTCTTCGGTCCACGCAAACCAGGCTTCTTGTATAGTGAAGTCCTGAAAATAAGGACTGTTCTTTTTCCAAATGCCGTTGCAATGATCCTGATGTTCATGTGTCACGATCATCAAGTCAATTCGATGGTCGGTCGCTTCCCCGATGTGATCGACAATATCACCAATGGATTTGTCGTGAAGGAACGTCTGCGAACCTGGTTTGTAACCGCAATCGATCACTACATACCCAGGATCGCCTCCGCCACTACGCGGAAACGCCATTAGGAAACAGTCGCCATGCCCCTGTCGATACATCCGAATCGCCACACCCTGATCGGGAGCTTTCATCGTAGTCATGGTTTGTTGCCTTCATGTTCATGCAGCAATGCAAACGGTTCGTTTCGAACCCTGGACCCCGTTTCGGCCAAGCTTGCCAAGCTAATTGCAAGTCCCGCATCAAAGGCGTTGCCAGAAACGCCGTTCTCACCTGTTAGGAATCGTCGGACTCGTTCCAACTCCATATCATTGGCTACCGTCCCGGAAGTGCGGATCACTCGCCGAATTTCTTGCGTTTCCGGTGCGATCAAGATCGTACACCCTGCACGGAATTTGAAGTCGCCGTCGACATCGCGATCGATGGTTGTTCCGGGCGTGTCCATTTCTAATTGTTTCT
>JBEBHM010000504.1:0-6582 GCA_040080875.1 Pirellula sp. | reverse complement strand
CCGCTTCGCTCAAGACGCTAAGACGCAATGAATTAGTGGAGCGTGAATTCTCTTGTCTTACCTTTTCGGCTTTGCGTGAGACTTCTCCCCAGCGACCGGGATCGGCACCATTGACAATGAAGCAAAAGTTTTACCCAATTCGGTTGCGGAGTTGCAATTGAAGGTCTGCGATTCGACTATCTAACTCGTCCAATGATTGTCCCACAAGTTCCTCAAATGAGGTTTCGTCCGTGCGGAGCAGCCCTTGGAGCAATCGTATCGTGTTGGCTTTTTCTCCCGCTTTGCCTCTCGCTTCTCCACGCGCTTCCCCTCTCGCTTCTCCACGCGCTTCCCCTTCTTCAATCGCCGCTTGGAATCGGGCTTTTTCGTCTCGTTCCAGCCGAAGTCGATCCTCGTATTGACGTCTTTGTTCTGGGGTCTTCTGGATCATCTCAAGCACTCCAATCGCTTTTTCGAATAAGGGGTCTAACAGTCGCGTGCGGAGCTCGTCTACCGAAGAGCCCCTGGCTTCCAAGAAAAAATGGATCCATTGCTCCAACGGATCTCGCGATTGACAATTATCCTCCGCTCGTTCCACCTTAGTTCAAGGGATCTACTTCCCGATTTCCACTGGGAATTCTGCGAACTCTTCGGTTCCAATCGACGGGATGTGTAGCACTCGATCGAACAATCGAATAGCATTGTACGTGATCGCCTAGCCGTCGGCGTCCACACCGATGCATCGCGTGGTCAACAGACAGTGATTCCATGACGCATTGCAAAAAACAATTGGTTTCCGCATATCCCATAACCTATTCGGAATATGCGTTCGATGCGCCCGCTAGCGAGTCCGTCCTCAGCGGATGGTCATTCCAAGTGGATGCTAGTTTTGAAGGTTCTTATTCACATCGTGTTTTGCCTGATGGCTGTGTTTCGATTGCCTATCGCATGGGGCAATCTGAAAGAGAGCGAGCGCTGATTGTCTCAGGACCTCGCATTCACGCGATGCAGATGGATGTTTGTGCCGGCGATTCCTTTTGGGGAATGCGATTCTGGCCCGACGTAGGAGGTGTTATCTTGGGAAGCGATCCCATGATGCTTCGCGATCGCAACAGCTTACTTTCTGCATTCTTGAAAGATGAAGCGTCCCTCTTGGAGGCACAACTGAAGAACTGTCGAGATTATCGCGAAGCACAAGTTGTTTTTCAGAGCTTCACGATTCAGCGACTGGTTCAATGCCCACCGATTGATATAGGAGTTCGACAATGTTTGATCGCCATCAACCAGAGCAATGGATCGCAGCCGGTACACGAGCTTGCGATTCAACTGCGACTGGGCATTCGGCAGTTGCAGCGGAGGTTTAGGTCGCGCGTGGGTTTGACGATTAAAGAGTACGCCAGGATTCGTCGAATCCGCACGGCGCTGGCAAACGCGATCGAACCAAGCCCAAAAGACTGGGCTTCGGTAGCTGCGAATTCGGGATTCTCCGACCAGGCGCATCTCTCGAGGGAGGCGACCGCTCTAACGGGACTTCCCCCGGCAGGATTTCAATCGTACATTCGCCATATCAGACATCACAACGTCGACCCATAACATGAAATGGATACGATGTCGCATTTATTCAAGACGTTGAATTCTCCGGAAGGCATAATCCAAGCTTCTCTAGTTGCGTTGTTTGGAATGGGTACTACTTTGCGGAGTATTAAATGGACCGTCGTACAAATCGAGTTGTTTTGACCTTTGCTTGGATGTCGATCGTTTGTTTTTCCAATTTGGTGCTTGGTCAAGCGCCACCGAGTTCAGCCGAAGGGCGCGAAGCCATGAAAAAATTATCGAAGTTGGTAGGAAGATGGGAGGGTGAAGCTACGATTCAACTCGGACCAGGGCAGGCGCACAAAGTGAAACAAATTGAGCATGTGCAATCCAAAATGGACGGCAGTCTTCTTTTGATCGAAGGGACTGGTCGCGAAAAAAGTACAGATGGGCAAGAGAAGGTTGTGTTCCAGGCATTGGCGGTGTGCAATTTTGATCCCATCGAAAAGGCTTACAAATTCCATGCGTTTCGAGACAACGGGTTGTCGACGGTTGCAAAAACCGAACTGACTGACAATGGTATTATCTGGGGATTTGAGGACGGACGAGGTGGGAAAATCCGCTACACTATCACGTTGTCAAATGATACATGGACCGAAATTGGAGAATACCTCATCGAAGGTCAACCAGCACGCAAGTTCTTTGACATGACTGTAAAGCGAGTCGCCGATAGTTCAAAGTAGTTTGTGACTGGCTCCATGGAGATCCAATTTAACATCGCCAAAGGGCGCGAGAGTGGAATGCCTGAACAGGACTGCTGGGAAGCATTTTTCGATCCGGAATGTGCTCTCCGTCGAATGGGATTGGCCCAAGGAATGCGGACGATCGAGTTCGGATCAGGTTATGGAACGTTTGCGATTCCAGCGGCGACCATTTGTCAGCAGCTTGTAGTGGGACTCGACATCGATCCTGCCATGGTGGATTCCGCCCGAGAGCGAGCATTGATGCAGGGAGCACTCAACACACGTTTTGTGTCACGAGATGTGATGCTTGAGGGGTGCGGCGAATCCGACGTTTCGTTCGACTTCGCTATAATGTTCAATATCTTGCATATCGAGCAGCCTGAATTACTGCTACAGGAATCGTATCGTGTGCTACGTCCTGGCGATCTTCTTGCGATCATGCACTGGAGAACCGACCAGACTACGCCCCGTGGACCATCGCTTTCGATTCGCCCAACGCGGGAACAATGCCGTACTTGGGGCGAATCTGCGGGTTTTGAATTCGTGCGGAATGTCGAACTCGATTGCTGTCAATGGCATTGGGGACTGGTCCTACATCGACCGCATCGCAAATTGTGATGTGATTGCTATGAGGTTCATCAGCGAATCAGAAGTGGTATAAGCCTACTGGCGCCGAAAATCTCGATTCATCGTTGATTCAGATTCAGCTGTGCGGCTCGACCAATGGACGATTACGAAAGGACCTCCTTCACCACTTGGCCGTGAACGTCGGTTAGGCGGTAGTCGCGGCCTTGGAAGCGGTGAACCAACCGCGTGTGATCGATGCCCAGCAAGTGCAATGCTGTCGCGTTCAAGTCATGAATGTGTACCGGATCGCGAACGATGTTGTAACTGAAGTCGTCCGTCTCACCAAATACCATTCCGCCTCGGACACCCGCGCCAGCCATCCACAGACTGTAACAGCGCGGGTGATGGTCTCGCCCGTAATTGTCGTGCTTTAGCACTCCTTGTGAATAGACCGTTCGTCCGAATTCGCCTCCCCATAGGACCAATGTGTCCTCCAGCATGCCACGTTCTTTGAGCTCGCCAAGCAGAGCAGCCGTCGGCTGATCTGTGTCATAACATTGGCTACGAATTCCTTTTGGCAAATCGTTATGCTGATCCCAACCTCGATGATACAACTGGATGAATCGAACACCTCTTTCAGCCAGCCGACGCGCTAGGATACAGTTCGCAGCATACGTACCAGGTTTCTTGGATTCAGGCCCGTACCGATCAAAGATATCCGACCGTTCATTGGAAAGGTCCGCCAATTCCGGTACTGCCGATTGCATGCGATACGCCAATTCGTATTGATCGATGCGCGCCAGGATCTCCGGGTCCTGCAACTCCGAATATGCCAATTGATTCAAACTGGCCACGTCATTCAGCATGGAGCGGCGACGATCTTGAGTCATGCCGGGCGGGTTCGATAAATAGAGCACCGCGTCCTTGCCTGAGCTAAATCGAACACCCTGATGTTTGGTAGGCAGGAAGCCAGAACCCCACATGCGTTCGTGCAACGGTTGCGCATTGGTCGGTCCACTTGGCCTAGAAATCATCGCAACAAACGTCGGCAAGTCCTCGTTCTCCGTGCCTAACCCGTACGATACCCAAGCCCCAAACGAAGGTCGTCCGCCAAACGAATGACCAGTCTGCAATAGAGTCATCGCTGGATCGTGATTGATTGCCTATGTATGCAACGTCTTGATCAAACAAATTTCGTCGGCAAACTTGGCCGTATGGGGCAACAACTCGCTCAACCACATTCCCGACTGTCCATGTTGCTGAAACGAGAACAACGAGGGCGCAACCGGAAATCGCTTCTGCCCAGATGTCATTCCTGTAAGTCGTTGCTGACCGCGCACGGAGTCCGGCAAGTCTATGTCGAATTGTGTCGCCAAGCCTGGTTTGTAATCGAACAAATCTAGCTGCGAAGGCGCGCCCGCTTGCGTTAGCCAAATAACTCGCTTGGCGCGCGGCGCAATCGATCCGGATGACTGTGCGAACAAGCTCGGTGTCATTAGCGATGCAAGCGCCACGTTGCCGATCCACTGGCGACGATCGAGTCGAAATGGGACCGCACCTTCATTGCGTTGAGTCACGTTTTTCGTCATGGATCCGCTCTCGTTCGTCGATCTACTTGGAAATGGACTCGTCACAATTCATCAATGTCGTCGCAATGGTCGTCATCGCGGCCAGTTCAATCACATCGATCCCGAAATCGTGTTTGTTTTCACCTACGCTCAACAATTCGTTCGCCGCAGTTCGGTCCTGACCAAAATCGATCAGTGCGCGATGATAAGTTGCGACCATCACTTGCAACTCGCGTTCGTTCGGCTCGCGCGACAGCAAAAGCTTAAAGCCAAATCGCACGCGTTCTTCGGCACATTGTCCGCCTTCGGTCCACATCCTTGTTCCAATTATGCGAGCCGCCTCGACATACGTTGGATCATTCATCAGATTCAATGCTTGCAAGGCAGTGTTCGAACGAGAACGACGCACGCTACAAAATTCTCGAAAAGGTGCGTCGAAGGCCAGCATCGCAGGATGGGGCACCGACCTTTTCCAGTATGTATACATGCTTCGTCGGTACAATTCATCCCCTTTGCCTTGTACGTAGACGTTGTAACCGTTTCCTGCGGTGACTTGTTCGTAGAGGCCAGTCGGGTGATAAGGTCTTACGGACGGACCACCCATTTTTTGAGAAAGCAAACCGCTGGCCGCTAGCGCTTGATCACGAATCAACTCCGCCATCAATCGATTACGAGGTCCGCGCGCCAGCATTCGATTATCTAGATCCGCTTCGCGGATCGCGAGCGCTACGTAGGATTGCTGTCGATAGGTATGGGTTGTAACGATCAATCGCAGCAACTGCTTCACATCCCAACCGGACTCGCGGAATCAAACGCTTAACCAATCCAGCAACTCAGGATGGCTAGGCAATTCGCCTTGCGTGCCAAAGTCCTCACTCGTCCGAACGATCCCGATGCCGAACAGATGTTGCCAGAATCGGTTTACCGTCACGCGGGCCGTCAACGGGTTCTCTGAGCTAACGAGCCAGTAGGCCAAACCAAGCCGATTGCGAGGCAAAGCAGTCGGCATCGGCGGCAAGATCGCGGGAGGAGCCGCAGTTACTTCGTCGCCTAACCTATCGTATGCACCTCGGTCCAAAATATAGGTCTTGCGCGGTTGCGATTCAGACATGATGAGCGTTGTGGGTATCTCGTCCTCGGCGGTTTGCAATTCTTTCTTGCTTTTTGCAACGGCAGCGGTTAGCTCACGAAATCTAGGTTGCGACTCGAGGTTGTTTTGTTCTGATTGCTTTTGCTCATCGGACAAGTCTGTTTTCCATTCTCGTTTGGCGGCACTTGTGTATTCATCCAACTCACGAATCGCCTCATCTCGTTTCTTTTCGAGCGAAGCTACTTTGTCGTCAAGTTCGGGAGTGCTGAGTCGTACAAATGGTGGGGCATTGCGGCGGATAGGATTGGCATAGATTCCGACACCGCGTTCCGACACATTATGAAAAAAAGCCTTCATCGCGTAGAAATCACGTTGCGTAAATGGATCGAATTTGTGGTCGTGGCAACGAGCGCATTGAAATGTTTGCCCCAACCATACGGAAGCCGTAGTCTCAACACGATCGGCGGTATACTCGGCCAGAAACTCCGCATCAATGATGCCGCCTTCTTCGTTCAGCATATGATTGCGATGAAAGCCGGTCGCAATCTGTTGGCTCAAGGTTGCATTTGGGAGCAAATCGCCCGCCAACTGTTCAATCGTAAACTGGTCGAAGGGCGTATTCGCGTTGAACGCGTTTACGACCCAATCGCGCCAAGCCCACAGCTCACGATTCCGATCGACTTGGTAACCGTTGGTGTCGGCGTATCGAGCCGCGTCGAGCCAATCGATAGCCATGCGTTCACCAAACTGCGGAGATGCCAACAGTCGATCAACAACGTGTTCATAGGCATCCGCCGAATCGTCACGGATAAATGCGTCCACTTCATCCGGCGTGGATGGCAATCCGATTAAATCGAAAGTGAGACGGCGAATCAATGTGGACTTGGTTGCTTGCGTTGTAAAGTTCCATCGACGTTGCTTGAGTTTGGCATGAACGAACAGATCGATGGGGTTGTTCGACTGTGGCGTTCCATCCTCTACGTCTGGCAAACTCGGCCTAGTAAGCGGAGCGAATGCCCAGAAAGCGCGGCACGAGTCCGTCGTCGGCAAGTTGCGACAGCGTTCGCGCGGCTCCGGCGAGCGGCTGTATCGTGCCGTGGAA
>JBEBHM010001268.1:0-1694 GCA_040080875.1 Pirellula sp. | reverse complement strand
AGGTGCGACTTGGACAGAGCAAGGAAGCACGCGCTACAATCGAACACGACGAGCGCAAACCGCGACTGAATGCCTTTGGCGAAGCGGTTTAGTCCAACGTATAGCGATAACCGAGCCCGAGCAGTTGACTCAACGCAAGTCAAAACGGCTGTTCGAGGACTTCGTGTTCATCGCTTGGTTATCTGAGATTTTCTGGGTATTGATTCTAACGGATCTCTTGACGAAACAATATTGATCTCGAATGTTCGATCAATGTCAAGCACAACTTCATGATCAGTCTCGATCGTTCCTCGTAACGGTATTTTTGCGGCAACCTTAATAATTGCTTGTTTTTTGTCGGCCTTGACGATGGTTAAAGTGCCCAAGGAGGCGTCACCGCCACTTACAAGTTTCCACGAAGACGGATTTCCGAATTGCATAGCGATGATTTCACCGGGATTGAGTTTTCGGATATTACCATCAGGAGGATCAGAGATGGCCTTCAACTCTGTCGTCCATCCGTCGGCAAGATCTTTTGGCAATTGCACGCCGAGGGAAAAGTACCACCCACCAGTGGAGTTCAGAATGTATCCACCTTCGGAAAGGTGGCAATAGTGTCCATCCCCCGACTTAACAGCACATAACTCCCATCTGTCACTTGGATAAGAAACGTCAACCAACGCGATCGAATAAGATAGGATTCCCATTTCGGTCCATTCCTCAACGCCCTCTTTATATGCCCTTGGGGAGGCTATCCATTTGCTCAACAACGCGCTTACGAGTGTCAATATGAGCAAGGTGGCGATTGAGAAACGGAATTTCTTCAGCAAGGTATTCTTTCAGATAACGACTGGGTTCAGCGGGCGGGCGAGGCAAGGCCAACATTGCCGAGCCGCTGGCTTCGCCCGCTCCGTTGCAACCCTTGGTTATTTGCTTCTTCATGTGTAGAACACGTCGGAGCGGAGCACGTACTTCGCTCCAGCTTCGACCGGCGTGCCCTCATGCCAGCGTTCGTGCCGATACAGTAGCGCTGTGCCAGTGGCGGGCATCACAATGAATTCTACTTTCTCTCGCGCACCATTCACATCACGGTAATCGCGAAATGTTGTCGACCCACCGTCGCAGTCGTCATTGAGGTAGATCAGATACGACAATTTGCTTGTTTGATGCAATTCGTTAGTGACAGCACCATCCTTGTGGCGTTTGAATTGTTGGCCCGGAAAATACCGGTAGATCCGCAATTGAGAATCAACGCCACAGGCATTCTGCCCGTCCAGTGTGGGTAGGTATGTTTTAATGCGTTCCCACATCTTGCCAGCCAACTCGACGTCATCGAACACAACACGGTCGTTATTGCGAATGTGCGTCATCATCTGTGGACCGCTTGAGGTTCGAACAGACGCGGCCTCAAAGCCCAATGACTCGGCCCGTGCAACGAGATGCAAGCATTCATCACGGTCGAAAACACCTGAGACGGTGAAGATGTCGTCGTCGATTTTCTGAAGCTGGCGAGTCATCTTTGGGTCACAGATTCTTGCAAATAACGCTACGCATCAGCGGGCCGGCGCGTGATGCGTTGACTTAAAGACCGGCCCGACCGCCGGCTCCGTTGCATGCGATTGATACTCATCATGGCCTCCTTGGGTTTGGCGATACTCGTCCAAGAAAGGATAAACCTTTCGAATGAGCGTTACACTCAAGGAACTACTGGCTCA
>JBEBHM010001267.1:0-1694 GCA_040080875.1 Pirellula sp. | reverse complement strand
ATGCGTACTCGGTGGTCCCGGGAGCTCCATTGCTACCGGATTTCTTTGTGCCAGACCACTAAGCAATGCGATCGGCATGCCTCAATCCGAACCATCAACCAGAGAAATTGAAGAATGAGCCAGCCACCCGATGTCTTTGCGACCTCCGCGCGAGCCGAGGACATACGTCTTAGGTTAATCGCCTTTATGAACGAGCATATCTATCCGAACGAACCGACTTACCGCGAGCAAGGACTGGTCGAAGACCGCTGGCAACCTCGACCGATTGTTGAGGAATTGAAGTCGAACGCCAAGAAGGCCAAATTATGGAATTTGTTTTTGCCCGAAAGTGAACTTGGTGCGGGTTTGACCAATTTGGAATACGCCCCTTTGTGCGAAATCATGGGACGTTGCAGTTGGTCTGCGGAGGTCTTTAATTGTTCCGCTCCGGATACGGGTAATATGGAAGTGCTGGTCCGATATGGCACGCCAGCTCAACAATCACGTTGGTTGAAGCCACTTTTAGCGGGCGAGATACGTTCTTGTTTTGCGATGACGGAGCCGGACGTGGCTTCGTCGGATGCCACCAATATTCAGTCCCAAATCGAACGCCAAGGCGATCACTGTGTTCTCAACGGACATAAATGGTGGACCTCGGGCGCGGGCGATCCACGTTGTCGCCTTTGTATTTTCATGGGCAAGTCCAATCCGAATGCCGAAGTACACCAACAGCAATCCATGATTCTGGTTCCGTTCGATAGTCCCGGTATCACGATTAAACGCATGTTAAACGTCTATGGATACGACGATGCTCCCCATGGGCATGCTGAAGTTCTATTCCAAGATGTCCGAGTTCCAGCCGACCATATGTTGCTTGGCGAAGGACGTGGCTTTGAAATTGCGCAAGGTCGACTCGGGCCTGGCAGAATCCATCACTGCATGCGGCTCATCGGCTTGGCCGAGCGGGCCTTGGAATCGATGTGTCGCCGAGTTCAAGCCCGCGTCGCCTTTGGAAAGCCGCTTTCCGAGCAGGGGACAATACGCGCTGAAATTGCCGACTCGCGAATCGAAATCGATCAGGCGCGACTATTGACGTTGCGAGCCGCACAATTGATGGATACCGTAGGCATTAAAGCAGCCCGACGAGAAATTGCGATGATCAAAGTCGTTGCGCCCAACATGGCGCTGCGAGTGATCGACCGGGCAGTACAAGCTCATGGTGCAGCGGGTGTTTGCGATGACCACTTCTTGGCCGGGGCCTGGGCAAGTTCGCGGACCCTGCGACTGGCTGATGGTCCCGATGAAGTCCACCGCGAGACCATTGCCAAGCTCGAATTGCGTCGACACGAATTGCGGATAAAGGAATCGCAATCCGATCATCAAATCAAGGAACAACGATGAGTAGTATGACGCTCATTCGGCATGGTCAGGCATCGTTCTTTGCCGCCGATTATGACCGACTCTCTAGCCTAGGCGAAGAACAGTCGCGTTCGCTAGGTCGATACTGGGCCGATCGAGGGTGTCGTTTCGATCAAGTCTATGCCGGACCACGCTTGCGTCAGCAACAAACAGCGCAACTCATCGGTGAATCGTTTCGACAAGCAGGCATCGACTGGCCCGATCCCATCGTACTATCAGAGCTCGATGAATACGATCTGAAAGGCCTAAAGGAGCATCTAGCACCGGCATTGATCGATCGAGATTCCAATTTTGCG